>JAEZAI010000102.1 GCA_023427825.1 Actinomycetes bacterium | reverse complement strand
CTGCTGGCGGTCGTCGATCATCGGGCACTCGAGCAGCTGGAACGCCACCGGCACCTCCCCGGCGTCCCGGGCGCGGATCGCGAGCCCTGCCGCCAGCCCACCGCCGGCGCTCCCGCCGCCGATGCCGGTGCGGGCGGGGTCGATGCCGAGCTCCTCGGCGTGGTCGTGGGTCCAGAGCAGGGCGGCGTAGCAGTCGTCGAGCGGCGCGGGGTACGGGTGCTCGGGCGCCAGGCGGTACTCGACCGAGACGCCCACGACGCCCAGGCGCGGGCTCCAGTGGGCGAACAGCCCGTCGTCCATGACGTTGCTGCCGATGATGTAGCCGCCGCCGTGGATGTTCACGAGCGCCGGCAGGGTGCCTTCGGCGCCGACGGCCCGATGGACCCGCACCGTCGCCCGGCTGCCGGGGACCCGGTCGTCGGGGACCGTGTGCTCGGTGACCTCGACCCGGTCCGACGGCGGCATCAGCGAGCGGATGAGCTCCAGGAAGTCGGCGCGGGCCTGCGACAGGTCGGCCGCGGCGAGGTCCAGGTCGGGCACCAGGTCCAGGAGCGGCGCCAGCGACGGGTCCAGCAGGTCGGTCCCGTCCGGAAGGGCGACCCCGTCGGGATCGGTCCGGTCGTCGATCGTCATGTGGTGTCCCCCCGGTCGTGAGATGTCGTTCGGCTCAGACGTCGAGCACGCAGCGGAAGCCCACGTGGCACGTCGAGGTGTCGATCGCCTCGGGTTGCCGGGCGGCCGGCCGGAAGCGATGGCAGTAGCTCGGTGCGCACAGGTGCGAGCCCCCCTTGATGACGCGGCGACCGTACCGCTCACCCGGCGCCGCCGACTCGACCGCCCCCGACCCGCAGCACGGCCGGTCGCCGTCGGCTGGGCGGTGCTCGCTCCACCAGTCGGTGGTCCACTCCCACACGTTGCCCGCCATGTCGAACAACCCGTACCCGTTGGGCGGGAACGACCCCACCGGGGACGTTCCCCTGTGCCCGTCCAGACCGAGGTCCTCCCACGGGAAGCGGCCCTGCCAGGTGTTGGCCATCTGGCGGTCGTCCGGGTACGGGTCGTCGCCCCAGCTGTACTCGGCGTCGATGCCGCCCCGAGCGGCGCGCTCCCACTCCGCCTCGGCGGGGAGCCGGGCGCCGCGCCACGCGGCATAGGCCTCGGCGTCCTCGAACGCGACCTGCACGACGGGGTGGTCGCCGAGTCCGTCGATGCTCGACCCCGGCCCGTGGGGCGCTCGCCACGACGCGCCGGGCACGTAGGCCCACCACCTCGACGGGTCGTCCAGCGGCACCGGACCCGGCGGCGGTCGGAACACCACGCCGCCCGGGTGCAGCAGGTCGGGATCCGCGCCCGGGTAGTCGTCGGGATCGAGCGGCCGCTCGGCGACGGTGACCCAACCGGTCGCCGCGACGAACTCGGCGAACAGGTCGTTCGTGACCGGGTGCGCGTCGATGCGGAACGCCGCCACACGTGCCGTGTGCCGCGGACGCTCCTCCGGGTAGAAGCGGTCGGAACCCATCGGGGACTCGCCGGCGGGAATCGTCACCATCGACTCGGCGTTGGCCCGGGACGCACCGCTCACACGGGCGAGCGTAGGACAGGGGGGACCGCATGAGGATCGGGCTGACGGGCGGCGCATCGAGCGTCGACGGGATCGTCCGGCAGGTGGCGCGCGCCGAGGAGGAGGGGTTCAGCTCGGTCTGGTTCCCCGGCGCGGTCGGGGGTGACCCGCTCGTGGCGCTGGCGATCGCAGCTCGAGCGACGGCGTCGATCGAGCTCGGGACGTCGGTCCTGCAGACCTACACCTGCCACCCGGGCCTCATGGCGAACCGGGCGACGGCGGTGGTCGACGCCATCGGCACCCCCGGACGCTTCACGCTCGGCATCGGGCCGTCGCACCGCCCGCTGATCGAGGACGTGCTCGGCATGTCGTACGACACGCCGGGCCGGCACACCGAGGAGTACCTGTCGATCCTGACGCCGCTGCTGCGCGGCGAGTCGGTCGACCAGCACGGAGCCGAGCTCAGCTACACCGCGGTCCCGCCGCCGCCGCCGGGGGGCGAGCCGGTGCCGGTGCTCCTGGCGGCCCTGGGTCCCCGGCTGCTGCGGGTGGCGGGCGGGCTCGCGGACGGCACGATCACGTGGATGGCCAACGCCACGGCGGTGCGTGAGCACGTCGCTCCGCTGCTGTCCCAGGCGGCTGCGGCTGCGGGCCGGCCGTCGCCGAGGATCGTGGTGGGGCTCCCGGTCGCCGTCCACGACGACGTCGCCGCGGCGAGGGCCACCGCCGCGGAGCAGTTCGCCGTCTACGGCACGCTTCCCAACTACCAGCGGATCCTGGCCCACGGCGGGATCGACGGGCCGGACGAGGCCGCGATCGTGGGCGACGAGTCGGCGGTGACCGCGGCCGTGCACGAGCTCCTCGACTCGGGTGCGACCGACGTGTGGGCCGCGCCGTTCCCGGTCGGCGACGATCCCTCCGCGTCCCGACAGCGGACCCGGGCGCTGCTGAAGGAGCTCGCCGCCGCCTGACGCCGCCGCCCGCGCGCCACCGAGGGCGTTCCCGCGGGAACGTCACACCCTCCTCCTACGGTGATCTGCGAGCTCCGAGCTGGGAGGGGTCATGGGGAAGGTGTTGATGTTCGACGCGCCGGCCGGTGAACCGACGCCGACGCCGGTCGGGGCGTGCATCGCCGACGACGACGCCGGGTTGACGGCGTTGGCGACCGAGCGGTTGGAGGCCGAGATCCTCTCGACCGCCGCACACCTCGCAGCGGGGACATGCCGGTTCCTGCTGCTGGTCGCGGAGTACGACCGCCGCCAGGCATGGGAGAACTGGGAGTGCCGCTCCGCGGCGCACTGGCTCAACTGGAAGTGCGGCCTGTCCATGGGCGCCGCCCGCGAACACGTGAGAGTGGCGAACCGGTTGCAGGACATGCCGCTCGTCCGCGCCGAGTTCGCCCGCAGCGCGTTGTCGTACTCCAAGGTGCGAGCCATGTCGCGGGTCTGTCGCCCCGCCATCGAGGCGAACCTGCTCGCCGTCGCCCTCCACTCCACCGCCGCGCAGCTCGACCAGGCGTGCAGCAGGCTCCGCCGCGTCCAGGACACCGCCGAAGAAGAAGCCGCCCTCGCCGGCGCCGAAGAGGACGCACGCCAGCGCGCCTACCTCACCCTGGCCGACGACGAGTCCGGCCACGGCGTGGGCAGGTTCCGCATCCCCGGCCACGACATGGAGGTCCTGCAACGAGCGCTCGCCACCGCCGCCGGTGACCTGACCGGACGGGACGAGCTCGCCACCAACGCCGCCGCGCTCACCGAGCTCGCACGTGCCTACCTCGCCAACCCCGAGACCGGCCCCGGTCCGCAGCCCGAGATCGTCGTCCACGTCGACGCCACGGCTCTCGGCCACCTCACCACACCTGCGGAAGCCGACCTCGACGTTCCCGCGGGAACGCCCTGCGAGCACGGCGCCGGATCAGCCACCCCTGATCCCGAGCAGACACCGGCAGACGTTCCCGCGGGAACGTCCGACGCAGAGGAGCACGAGGAGCTTGCCGAGGCACGGTGGCCCATCCGGTCCGCGATGGGCCGGCTGTTCAGCCTCGCCCTCCTCACACGCCTGGCCTGTGACGCCGGCATCCGCGCCGTCGCCGATCTCCCCGACGGCACCCAGCTCGACGTCGGGCGACATCGCCGAACACCCACCCCCGCACAGCGGCGGGCGCTCCTCGCGCGCGACGTCCACTGCCGCTTTCCCGGCTGCCACACCCGCCGCCGGCTCCACGCGCACCACATCATCTGGTGGACCCTCGGCGGCCGCACCGACCTGGTCAACCTCCTCATGTTGTGCCCGAAGCACCACCACGCGATCCACGACCGGGACTGGACCCTCACGGGAACCGCGGACGCACCCGTGTTCACCCGGCCCGACGGCACGGCCGTCGAGCACCCACCGCCCCGCGCCGACGGCCGCTACGACGACCTCACGGTCACGGCAGCGCACCTGGCCACCGCGCACGGCCACGTCGAGCTGGACGTCGACAGCCCCGGCGGTCGCTGGTACGGCGACCACATCGAGTGGGACTGGTTCTTCGCCGGCCTCGCTCCCGCCACCCCGCCCGGCGTCGCCGACATCGCCCTCGGCGACTGGAGCCGGCCGCTCCCCCAGCCGGACCGGTGGAACTGACGGGCCGGATGACGCCGCGCCGCCTCCGGCGGTAGGGTCTGACTAGAACCCGGTTCCAGTTTCCGGGACGTCCAAGGGGGCACCGATGGCCACTTCGAACGAGACCGAGCACTACACGGTCATCTCGGCGGACACGCACGCCGGCGGCAGCCACGCCATGTACCGCGACTACCTGGAGGAGAAGTACCTCGACGACTTCGACGCCTGGCGCGGCGAGTACAAGAACCCCTTCAGCGATCTCGGCGACACCCGCCGCCTGCGCAACTGGGACAGCGAGATGCGCACCAGCCAGCAGGACGAGGACGGGGTCGCCGGCGAGGTCATCTTCCCCAACACGGTCCCGCCGTTCTTCCCGAGCTTCGTGCTGTTCGCCCGCCCGCCGAAGCCCGAGGAGTACGAGCACCGCCTGGCCGGCATCCGCGCCCACAACCGCTGGCTCGTGGACTTCTGCGCCGAGCAGCCCGACCGCCGCAAGGGCATCGGCCAGATCTTCCTGAACGACGTCGACGACGCCATCGAGGACGTGCGCTGGATCAAGGAGCACGGCCTGACCGGCGGCATCCTGCTGCCGAACAACCCGCCCGACGTCGACTGGATCCCGCAGCTCAACCACCCGGACTACGACCGGCTGTGGGCGGTGTGCGAGGAGCTCGACGTGCCGGTGAACTGCCACGGGGGCACCGGCTCCCCTGCGTACGAGCGGGTGCCGAGCTCGGCGCTGATGATGATCGCCGAGGTGCCGTACTTCAGCCACCGCCCGCTGCTCTTCATGCTGCTGTCGGGCGCCTTCGAGCGATTCCCCGGGCTCAAGTTCGTGCTCACCGAGCAGGGCTGCGCGTGGCTGCCGGGTCTGCTCCGCCAGCTCGACGGCCACCTCGAGTCGATCCGGGCCAAGGGGGCCATCGGCGAGCTGCGGTTCAAGCCGGAGCACATCCTCCCCAGGAACGCGTCGGACTACGTCCGCCAGAACTGCTGGTTCGGTCTGAGCTTCCCGACCCGTGGCGACCTGAAGGCTGCTGTCGACTCGGTCGGCATCGACCACGTCATGTGGGGCAGCGACTACCCGCACGACGAGGCCACGTACCCGTACTCCTCGCTGGCGCTGCGCCAGGTGTTCCACGACTGGGACCCCGCCGACATCCGCAAGGTGCTGTCCGAGAACGCGGCGGCGCTCTACGACTTCGACCTCGACGCGCTCCGTCCGGTCGCCGACCGCATCGGCCCGACGGTGGCCGAGGTCGCAGAGCCGCTGACCGAGCTCCCGCCCGAGCCCAACGAGGCGCTCCTGCGCAACGCACCCGCCGCCTGAGCCGGCCTGCTGTCGGGCCCGCCGCCGCCGGCGGTCGCTTGCGGGTCGCGTCGCGCCGGTGGTGTGATGGGCCGGTCAACCCAGTAGATCGCCGTGTGCGAGGAAAGCCGGTCGAAGTCCGGCGCTGTCCCGCAACCGTGGGTCGACGATCCCCGATCGTCGGCGAGCCGGAACGCTCCGCACGGCGGACGAAGCTTCGAGAGATCCGTCGTGGACTGCGGATGCCGGAGCCCCGGCTGCTCCGCCGCACGGCGAGCCTCCAGGGCCGTCGGCCAGGAGGTGTGAGATGAGCGAGGTCGGGCGTGCGGTCGGCGGTGTCGGGCCACGGCAGCAGCGCGGCCGACGAGCGGCCCTGCGCTGGTCGGCGCTCGTCGCCTGTGTCGCCGGTGTGCTCGTGGGTCTGATCGGCCCGCAGCTCGGTGCCGGTGCCGCCGCCCCGGCGCCGACCGCGCCGGCCGACGCGGCGCTCGACTGGCTCGAGGCGCAGATGGCGGCCAACGGCGGCACGATCGCGGGCTTCACCGCCGGCTCCACCGACTGGGGCGTGACCGCCGACGCGATCCTGGCCTTGATCGCCGCCGGCCGGGGCAGCGACCCAGCGGCCGTCACGGCCACGGACCTGCTCGCCGCCAACGCTGGGGCCTACACGACGTGGACCTCCGGCGCCGACACCGTCCAGGATGCGGGCGCCACCGGGAAGTCCGTCCTGGTGCTGCGAGCGATGGGGCGCCCTGCGGTCGCGCAGGGCGTGGACCTGGAGGCGGCGCTCCGCTCGATGATGGTCACGAGCGGACCCGAGGCCGGGCGCTTCTCCGACGTCGTCCCCGAGCCGGCGTGGAACGCCGCCCACGGGTTCGCTCAGGCGCTGTCGATCCTGGGGCTGGCGCTCACCGACGGCGGCGTGCCCGAGCCGGCGGTCCGCTACCTGCTCCTGCAGCAGTGCCCGTCGGGCGGCTTCCGGCTGCACCCGTCCGGGTCGGTCGGGTGCGAGTCCGACGAGCAGGTCGACACCGATGCCACGGCGCTCGCACTCCAGGCGCTGCTCGTCGCGGACCGCACCCCGGCGGTCTCGACCGCGCTGGAGCGGGGCACGGCCTGGCTGCTCGGTCGCCAGGGCGCCGACGGCTCGTACGGCGGTGCCGGCCCGACCGCTCCGGCCAACGCCAACAGCGCCGGGTTGGCCGCCCAGTACCTGCGCGCCGCGGGGCAGACCGCTGCGGCCGACCGGGCCGCGGCATGGATCGCCTCGTGCTGCCAGCTCACCGCCACGAACGCGGCCGGCACGCCGGCAGCGCCGCACGTGGGCGGCATCGCATACAACCCCGCTGCGCTGTCCACCGCGCTCGGCTCGGGCGTCTCGACCGGTGCCGCCGACCAGTGGCGGCGCACCACCTCGCAGGCGGTCCTGGCGTTCGGGCTGTCGCCCTACGGCCCGCAGGACGTCGAACCGCTCCCGCCCGTCACGCCCACGACGACCGCCAGCACCACGACCTCCACGACGACCACCACCACCGGACCGACCACGACCACCACGTCCGACGCCACCACCACGTCCATCGCGCCGATCACCACGGCGCCGTCCGGCATCGACCCGCAGGTCGAGGGCGAGCAGCTGGCCGGCGGCGCGGCCCCGGTCTCCTACGAGGTGTCCGGCTCGGCGTCGCCGTCGCCGTCGTCCTCGGGCTCGCCGGCCCTGGCGCGGACCGGCACGGACCCAGTCCTGGCGCTGGGCGTCGCCGCGCTCCTGCTCGCCGTCGGCTCCGTGCTCGCGGTCGCGGGACGGAGGGACGAGCGGTGACGACCCGCCGGGTCGTGCGGTCGCTGCTGGCCGCATGCCTCCTCGGCGCGCTCGCCGCGGTCGCTCCGGTCGCACCCGGCGTGCCGTCCGCGGGCGCATGGTCGGAGGGCCCGTGCCCCACCGCCGACGGAGTGACGATCGTGGTCGACTTCCAGGAGCTGGGCGGTGGCATCTGGGTGCGATGCGCTCCCGGTACGTCCGACGACGGCTTCGAGTCCCTGCAGCGCGCCGGCATCCCCTTCGACACGACCACCCGCTTCGCCGGCTTCCTGTGCCGGATCGGCGGCAAGCCGGCGTCCGACCCGTGCCAGACCGCGTCACCGGCGTCCGCCTACTGGTCGTACTGGATGGCGCCGCGGGGCGGGATCTGGTGCTACTCCAGCCTGGGCGGCGGCAACCGGAACCCGACGGAGGGCACCGTCGAGGGCTGGTCGTTCTCGCTCGACCGGAGCTCGGGCGCCGTGCCCGCGCCTCGGTACGCACCGCCCGCGTGGATCCCCGGGG
>JAEZAI010000082.1 GCA_023427825.1 Actinomycetes bacterium | reverse complement strand
ACACGGGGTGTGGGGCCCGCGCCGCGACCGGGGACGAGCGCCCCACCGTGGTGCTCGACGCGGGGTCCGGGCTGCAGCGGCTGTCGGGCCTGCTGAGCGGCGAGCCGTACCGCGGCACGGTGCTGCTGACGCACCTGCACTGGGACCACACCCACGGGCTGCCCTTCTTCCCGGCCGGCGACCGCGAGGACGCCCGCGTGGACGTGCTGCTCCCGCGGCAGTCGTCCGGCGATGCGCCCGACGACGCAGGCGACGTCATGCGGCGGGCCATGTCGCCGCCGCACTTCCCGATCGGGCCCGAAGGTCTTCTCGGCCGCTGGTCGTGGCGCGGCATCGATCCCGGTCCCCAGCGCGTGGAGGGGCTGACGGTCCAGGCGTTCGAGGTGCCGCACAAGGGCGGGCGGACGTACGGCTACCGGGTCGCGGATCCCGCCGGCGGCTCGCTGGCGTACGTGCCCGACCACCTGCCCGCCGGGGCCCGGCCGGACCCGCGGATCGTCGGACACCTCCGCGGGGTGGACGTCCTGATCCACGACGCGCAGTTCACCGAGGACGAGGCCGAGACCGCACGACGGTACGGCCACTCGACGGTCGAGCAGGCGCTCGCCATCGCCACGGCCGCCGGCGTGCGCCGACTGGTCCTGTTCCACCACGGTCCGACGCGCACCGACGACGAGGTGGCGCTGATCGAGCGCCGGGCGGTGACCGATGCTCCGGAGGGCGGCCCCGAGGTCGTCGCCGCACGGGAGGGAACGGTCATCGACACCGCCCCGGCTACCGTCGGGCCGTGGCCGATCTCGCTCCCGACCCCCACGAGCCGGACGGCTCCCTGAACGAGCACCCGCGCACCGCCCTGGTCCTGGGCGCGACGAGCGACATCGGCGCTGCGATCCTGGGCGAGCTGGCCGCCGGAGGGCTTCGATCCGCCGTGCTGGCGGCGCGGGACCCCGAGGCTGCCGCCGCCGTCGTGGCGGAGGCCGCACCCGGGCTCACCACGGAGTCGATCGCGTGGGATGCACTCGAGGTGGAGAGCCACCGGGCGCTGCTCGAGCGGGCTGCCGAGTCGCTCGGCGGGATCGATGTGGTGATCTGCGCCGTCGGACTGCTCGGCCACCATGCCGGGCGGTCCATGGGCCCGGTCGACGTGGAGCACATGGTGCGGACGAACTTCGCCGGGCCCGCCGCCGCGCTCGCCGCGGCCGGCCAGTTCCTGGTGGACCAGGGCCACGGCACGATCGTGCTGCTGTCCTCGGTCGCCGGTCTGCGGGCCCGACGGTCCAACTACGTCTACGGCTCCACGAAGGCCGGCCTGGACGTGTTCGCGCAGGGCCTGGCCGACTCGCTCGTCGGCACGGGCGTGCGCTGCGTCGTGGTGCGACCAGGCTTCGTGCGCTCACGCATGACTGCGGGACTCGACCCTGCGCCGTTCAGCACCGACCCCGCGACCGTGGCACGGGCGACGGTGGCCGCCATCCGCGACCCGCACCGCGAGCTCGTCCACGTGCCCCGGGTGCTCGGACCGCTGTTCGGGATGCTCCGCGCGATGCCGCGGCCGGTCTGGCGGACGATCGCCGGCGATCGCTAGCGCGCCCCCAGTCCTTCAGGCCGGGCCGGTCCCTTCAGGCCGGGCCGGTCCCTTCAGGCCGGGTCGGTCCGTTCAGGCCGGGTCGGAGGACGCCGCCTCCGACGCGTCCGTGTCGGCCTCCAGGTTCAGCGCCGCGCTGTTCATGCAGTAGCGCAGGCCGGTGGGCCGGGGGCCGTCGGGGAACACGTGGCCCAGGTGGGCACCGCAGTTGGCGCAGCGCACTTCGGTGCGCACCATGCCGTGGGACCGGTCCGAGATCTCGACGACCGCGTCGGGGCTGACCGGCTCGTAGAAGCTGGGCCAGCCGGACCCCGACTCGTACTTGGTGTCGCTGCGGAAGAGCGGCTCGTCGCAGACGATGCAGTGGTAGGTGCCGTCGTCGTGGCAGTCCCAGTAGATGCCGGTGAAGGCGCGCTCGGTGCCGGCCTCCTGCGTGACGTGCCACTGCAGCGAGTCCAGGCGCTCCTTCAGCCCGTCGAGGTCGACCTCGGCAGGAGGGGTGGTCGGGGCCGTGGGCTCGGTGCTCATGTGCTGCTCCTGGGTGGTTCCCAGTCCTGGGTCGGGACCTGGATCGGTGCGGGCGGGGGCCGGACGGTGGTCGTCGCGGCGTGCGCGGCGACCGGCGTGCCCGAGGTGGGGATGCCGCCCCGGCGCGCCATCTGGCCGAACGAGATCGCCCGGCTGATGCCAGCGGGCGTGAGCAGGCCGACCAGGCGACCCTGGTCGAGCACCACGGCGAAGCCGCCGGACGTGGCTCGCAAGCGGTCGAGCACCGAGGTGAGCCGCTCGGACGGCATGGCGGTGGGGAGTTGCTCGGCGGGCAGCATCATGTCCGCCACGGTGGTGGACGCCCAGCGGTCGGCCGGCAGGCGCCGGA
The DNA here is from genome assembly GCA_023427825.1 of Actinomycetes bacterium. Lineage (GTDB taxonomy): Bacteria > Actinomycetota > Acidimicrobiia > Acidimicrobiales > Microtrichaceae > Dermatobacter. The sequence goes on along the minus strand of JAEZAI010000082.1, from coordinate 2,658 downwards.
CCTGCGACATGGTGATCACGCCCGCGACCCGCTCGTTCCAGTCGAGGACCGGCAACGCCGGCTGCGAGCTGGCGGCCATGGGGCCCCGGACCGCGTCGGCCACGGTGGTCCAGGTGCGCACCGACGCCGGGTCGCGCACCATCGCCTCGGAGACGGCCATGGTCCCGAGTGCGGCCTCACCGACGTAGTGGGCCTCCTCCATCCGGGCGGCGCTCAGCAGGAACCAGCCGATCACGACCGTCCAGAGGCCGGACGGACTGCGCAGCACGAACACCTCGGCGAAGCCGGCGGCGACGATCAGCAGCGCCACGACCCGGCCGGTTCGCGCGGCCCAGACCTTGGACTGCAGCCGGTCGCCGCGGATCATCCAGAGGATCGCCGCGAGGACCCGGCCGCCGTCGAGCGGCGCACCCGGCAGGAGGTTGAAGACCCCGAGGAACGCGTTGACGACGCCGAGCCACCCGAGGGCGGCGACGTAGATGTCGGGAGCACCCGCCCTCGACAGTCCGAAGGCCGCTCCGATGGACGCGGCGGCGACCAGGAAGCTCATGGCCGGGCCGGCGAGCGCGATGCGCAGCTCGGCGCCGGCGCTCTTGGCGTCGGAGCGCAGCTCGGCCACGCCACCGAACATCCACAGCGTGATGCCGGCGACCTCGATGTCGTTGCGGCGGGCCACGATCGAGTGGCCGAGCTCGTGTGCCAGCAGCGAGAAGATGAACAGCAGCGTGCCCAGCGCGGCCACCGACCAGTAGGCCGTGCCGGTCAGGCCGGGCTCGCTGGCGGGGAGGACCGACGTGGCGAGGATCCACGTGAGCAGCCCCCCGAACAGCAGCACGCCGAGGTCAGCTGCCACCTCGATGCCGAAGATCCGACCCAGACGTAGTCCTGAAGTGCGCACAGCGCTCCTCCCTGTTGCGACGCAACCTACCCCCCGCCCTCCGCGATCGGGCGCGGCGGAGCAGCGACGGCTGAGAGGGTTCCGGGCGGGAGCGCCAGCGTCGCTCGACCTGTTCCCGGACAGCAACAGACCCCCGGCCGGAGAGTAGGAGGGAAGGGAAGAACCCTACGGCCGGGGGTCGTTGTGACCTCATGTCTAGCGCGCACACTGACCCGACGCAGGTTCATGGACGCGTGAAGGTGATCACAACAGGTGATCCTCCCCAGGTGACGTGCCTTCCGTCTTCTCGTGAGAGCAACGGCGCCGTCCCGAACGCGGAACGGCGGCCGGACGGCCCCGTCAGGAGCGCACGAAGGCCAGCGTGGTGAGGGTGCCGTCCACCTGCGTCCGGCCCGGATCCAGCACGAATCCCTCGGGGTGCTGCCAGTCGGCGAGGTCGTCCGGCGCGAGGTCCGGATGCTCGAGCAGGTGCCGGACGAGCGAGCCCTTCAGCAGCTTGTTCCAGTGCGCGACCGCGACCAGCTCACCCTTCCGATCCGGCTCCAGGAAGGTGACCGTGATCTGTGTCACGTCGGGCAGCTGGACCGCCGCGGCGTGCTCGTTCGGCAGCAGGTTCCACACCAGACGGCGCTCAGAGCGTCGCGTGAGCTCCTGGCTGATCGGCTCGCGCCACCACGTCGACAGCTTCCCGAGCCCGCCCACCGCGACGCTCATCTTGAGCTTGTGGTCCGGGATCGGGTCCGACGGCGCGACCAGGCCGAAGACGCCGGACAGGACGAGCAGCGACGAGTCCGCCCGCCGGCGGGCCGGCGCCGGCAGCGTCGCCAGGTCGAGCGCGTCGTAGAGCACGCCGGTGAAGCGCTGGGACGCGGGCATGGTCGGCGAGGTGGCGATCGCCCGGTTGGCCGCCGTCGCCGCGGCGAGCGCGTCGCCCTTGACGCCGAGCAGCTTCCCCCGGTCGGCCGCGTTGCGACGCATCGCCTGGCGAAGCGCCGCCATCACCCGCTGGCGGCGGTCGTCCAGGTCGACCGCCATGGTGCCCGGCGCCCAGGCCGGTCCGTCGCCGCCGGGCGCCTTGCCCTCGGACGGCGGGATGAGGATGAGCGGCAGGTTCGGCACGGTCGCAGATGCTCGCGCGCCCCGGACCCTCTCCCGGACGCCCGAGGTGTCGCGGCTCAGTCGTCGGCGAGACTCAGCGTTCGGCGAGGCTCAGCCGTCGGCGAGGCGCGCGCCGAGCCGGTGCAGGTGGTCGCGGTACCGCTCGGCGAAGCGCTCGTCGTCGGGCCGCACCCCCGTCGCGATCTCGCAGACCTCGGGCAGCAGCACCGGGTACAGGGCGGCGCCGAGGAGGCTCAGGAGCAGCAGCGTCGGATCGAGGTCGGCCGGGAGCCGGCCCGCCGCCTGCTCGCGGCGCACCCAGTCGATGCGTTCCTCGTAGCGCCGGCGACGGCCGTCGGTCGTCGAGGCGTCGGACTCCGGTGCGTCGGGACGGGTCGCGGTCTCGTCCTCGGGGCGCTCGAGCGTCTCCCACAGCAGCACCCGGACCCACTCGGTGTCGGCTCCGGCACGATCGAAGAACGACGCCAGCGCCTCCGGCACCTCCTCGGCCGCCCCGACGAGCTCGCCCCCTCCCCGCATGCGGCGCTCGGCCATGACCGATCGGTAGAGGCCGGCCTTGCCGCCGAAGTGGTGCGAGATCAGCTGCTTGTTGAGTCCGGCGCGGCGGGCGATGACGTCCACACGAGCGCCGGCGAAGCCGT
>JAEZAI010000075.1 GCA_023427825.1 Actinomycetes bacterium | reverse complement strand
GGTGCGCCGCTGGTCGCCCGAGTCCCGGGCGGCGTCGACCTGCTGCTGCAGGTGGTCCCGCTCGGTCTGGACGACCTCGTTCAGCTCGCTCGCGATCTCGTCGTACACCCCGCCCAGGTCGAAGCGGTCGAGCAGGTCCCGTCGCTGGTCGCGCAGCTGCTCGAGCATCTCGCGGAGCCCCTGCATGCGCTCGCCGTTGCGGTCCTCGAACCCCTGCTGCATCATCCGCCGCAGCGCCGAGTTCAGGTCGCCGTGGTACAGCAGGTCGTCGGTGAGCTGCTCCATGACGTCGAGCGCATCGAGCTCGAAGCCGACCTGCGTCCCGTCCCAGGGCGAGTAGCGGAAGCGGGGCCGTGCCATGGGCGGAGGCTACTGCGCCGGGTTCGAACCGGCCCTCGCGCCCGACGCCGTGCCGCGCGTCGGCGCCCTCCACGACCCGACCCGGGTCTACGGTCGGACGATGGCCACGTCGCCGTCGACCGAGGTCACCGTGGGCGAGCGCACGGTGCGGGTGTCGAACCCCGACCGCGTGTACTTCCCGGCGATCGGCGCGACCAAGCTCGACCTCGTCGAGTACTACCTGTCGGTCGGCCCCGGCATCGTCCGGGCGCTGCGGGACCGACCGTGCATGCTGCACCGGTTCCCCAAGGGCCTCGAGGGCAAGAAGGTCCACCAGAAGCGGATCCCGAACGGGGCCCCGCCGTGGGTCGAGACGGTCCGGCTGCACTTCCCCCGCTACGGCCAGCACGCGGACGAGCTGTGCGTGACCGAGCTCGCGCAGGTCATCTGGGCGGTGCAGATGTCGACGGTCGAGTTCCACCCGTGGAACTCCCGGCGCGCCGACACCGAGCGGCCCGACGAGTGGCGCATCGACCTGGACCCCATGCCCGACTGCCCGTTCGACCGCGTGCGCCGGGTCGCCGGAGTGGCGCACGAGGTGCTCGACGAGCTGGGTGCAGTGGGCTGGCCGAAGACGTCGGGCGGTCACGGCCTGCACGTCTACGTGCGGATCGAGCCGACCCACGGCTTCGGCGACCTCCGTCGCGCCGCGCTGGCCTTCGCCCGCGAGGTCGAGCGGCGCGCCCCCGACGACGTCACCACCGCGTGGTGGCGCAAGGACCGCGACCCGACCGCGGTGTTCGTCGACTTCAACCAGAACGCCCGCGACCACACGATCGCCGCGGCCTACTCGGTGCGGGGCGTGCCGACGGCGACGGTGTCCACCCCGATCCGGTGGGACGAGGTCGACGACGTGGACCCGGCGGACCTGACGATCGGAACCGTCCCGGCGCGCTTCGCCGAGCTCGGCGACCTGCACGCGGGCATCGACGACGCGGTGTTCCGCATCGACCCGCTGCTCGAGTGGGCCGAGCGCGACGAGGCCGCCGGCGAGTCCGTCCCCGACGATCCCGACGAGCCCCTCGACGACGCCTGAGCTCGGGGCGGACCGCGCCCACATCGGGTGCGACACGTCCCGAGTTCAGGAACGCCGACGCAGCGCCCGGACTCGGGTCGGATGGCGCCCACATCGGGCGCGACACGTCCCGAGTTCAGGGACGCCGACGGCAGCGCCCGGACCCGGGTCGGATGGCGCCCACTTCGGGCGCAACGCGTCCCGAGTTCAGGAGGTCGGGAGGGCGTCAGCCGCGGGAGCGGTACTGCGCCCGGCCGCCCACGGCGTCCTTGTTGAGGCGCTTGGACAGGTGGAGCCCCTCGAGCACGAGCTCGACCGCCGACGCGATCAGCCCGGGGCTCGCCTGCTCGCCGACGAGCTGGTCGACCGGACCACCCAGGGCGGGGAGGTCCTTGAGCAGGTCCACGTAGGCGGTGGCGGGGACGTCCTCGCCGATCTCGATCGGGTCGTGGTCCTCGAAGGCCTCGACCACCTTGGTGAGCGACTCGGGCCGCACCCGCTCGCGGAACACGGTGAGCACGGCGGAGCGCACCAGGTGGTCGAGCACCTGCTCGTCGCGGCCCTCCTCGAGCGTCTCGATCTCGATCTTGCCGGCGGTCGACGCGGGCAGCGCCTCCAGGTCGCACACGCGGGGCACGACCTCGGTCTCGCCGGCGGCCAGGGCGCGGCGGGCGGCGTTGGCCACCATCGTCTCCTGGTTGGAGACCGACAGGCGGACCGACACTCCCGACCGCTGCGAGATGTGCGGGCTCTGGCGGGCGAGCTGCGAGATGGTGGCGACGATGTCGGACATGTGCTCGGGCACGGCGACGGTCACGCCGTCCACGTCGAACGGCTCGGCCTCCTGCTCGACGATCGTCACCTCGGTCTCGACGTCCAGCGGGTAGTGCGTGCGCACCTGCGACCCGAAGCGGTCCTTGAGCGGCGTGATGAGCCGGCCACGGGTCGTGTAGTCCTCGGGGTTGGCCGACGCGACGAGCAGCAGGTCGAGGGGCAGCTGGATCTTGTAGCCGCGGATCTGGATGTCGCGCTCCTCGAGCACGTTGAGCAGGCCCACCTGGATGCGCTCGGCCAGGTCGGGCAGCTCGTTGATGGCGAAGATGCCGCGGTTGGTGCGCGGGACCAGGCCGTAGTGCAAGGTGAGCTCGTCGGACAGGTAGCGGCCCTCGGCCACGCGGATGGGGTCGACCTCGCCGATGAGGTCGGCGATGGCGGTGTCGGGAGTGGCGAGCTTCTCGCCGAAGCGCAGCGACCGGTGCACCCAGTCGATCGGCGTCTCCTCGCCGGCCTCGGTCACCAGGTTGCGGCCGTGGGCCGACACCGGGGCGTACGGGTCGTCGTTGATCTCGGAGCCCTCGACGATCGGCATCCACTCGTCGAGCAGGTCGACGAGTGAGCGGATCATGCGCGTCTTCGCCTGGCCGCGCTCGCCCAGGAAGATGACGTCGTGACCGGCGAGCAGCGCGTTCTCGAGCTGCGGGAAGACCGTGTCCTCGTAGCCGAGCACGTGCGGGAACAACGGCACGCCGTCGCGGATGCGGGCGGCGGCGTTGCGTCGGATCTCGTGCTTGACCGGCACCGAGGTCCAACCGGACGCCCTCAGCTCGCCGAGCGTGGACGGGAGGTCGTCGGGCTGGGTCCCGCTGTCGGCGGCGTTCGAAGGGGTGGTGGGGTCAGCCATGCGCGGAGGCTACCCGGGCGTTCCCGCACCGACCCGGCGGTGTGCCGACGCCGGTGCGGCCGGACAGGGCGAAGCTCCGGTCATGCAGGGAGGTACCGATCGGCACCTCCCTGCAT
>JAEZAI010000065.1 GCA_023427825.1 Actinomycetes bacterium | reverse complement strand
TCCGCTACGGATCCAGGCCGGATCGGCCGATGACTGCGGGGACCAGGCTCGGCGAGGGCCTGTAGGTCCAGGTTCTGGGAGACCTTTCGCGCGTGCCTGACAACGACGAGCAGCTGACGGTCGACGTCGTCGACGAGGGCTTCATGCCCAGCGAACCGCGCCCGGACGGGTTCGTCCCGGGCCCCACCGGCGAGACCGGCAGCGAGACCGAGATCGGCGGCAAGACCGAGATCGGTGGCGCCGGCGTGGCGGTCGACGTCGAAGGGCTGACCAGCTCGCTGTCGACGGACGAGGACGACCGGGCGATCAGCACGTTCCTCAGCGGCGAGGTCGCCATGGGCTCGCTGCGCGAGCGGCCGTGGACGCGGTTCGTCTCCATGTCCGCCTACGCGCTGCGTGACGCCGTGCGCGGCATCCGCCGGCGACCGGCCCTCGCCGCCTCGGCCGCGCTGACCGTGTCGCTGTGCGCGCTCCTGGCCGGCGGCGCCGCCATCGCCCGGGCCGGCGTCGACGCCACCATGGCCCGCTGGGCCGACGGCGTGGAGTTCGTCGTCTACCTGCAGCCCGGCGCGACCGACTCCGACATCGAGCGCGTCGGCGACGAGCTGCGCGCCGCCGACGGCGTGCGCGACGTCACGCCGATCTCGCAGGAGCAGGCTTTCGAGGAGTACCAGCGGCTCTACGCGGACGAGGAGACGATGGTCGAGGCGGTCACGCCCGACCTGCTCCCGCCGTCGTTCCGGGTCGCCCCCGACGACGCGGATCCCGGCCTGATCCAGAAGATCACCCGGCCGCTCGCCTCCGATCCCGACGTGTACCAGGTCGTCACCGCGGACGACGCCGTGCAGGACGTCCGCGACCTCTCCGGCGCCGTGTCCGGCTTCGGCACGTGGCTCGCCGTCGTGCTCGGCGTGGTCGGGATCGTGCTGTCGGCCACCATGATCCGCTCGTCGATCGCCTCGCGGCAGCGAGAGATCGACATGATGCGGTCGTTCGGCGCAGGACGCAGCTACATCGCCGCTCCGGTCGCGATCGAGGGCGTGCTGATCGGTCTCGTCGGCGCCGGCTTCGCCGCGATCGGCCTGGCGCTCGCCATGGGTCAGGCGTCCGGCTCGAAGAGCTCCGTCGTGACGTCGCTGCTGCCGCCGGCGTCCGAGGCCCGGACCGTGATCGTGCTGGTCTTCGTCGTGACCGTCGTCGTGTGCACGGCGGTGTCGATCCTCACCACGGCGAACTCTCTGCGGAAGGCCCGATGAAGCGCCTGGGTCTGGCGACAGCGCTCGTGGTGTGCCTCGCCGCCACGGTGGCGTTCGGACCTGTGACGTCCGCGCAGGAGCCGACGTCGACCACGACCGCCCCGTCGACGGTGCCCGACGGCTCGTCCACCACGACCACGACCGTCGACCCCACCACTTCCTCCACCACCTCCACGACTGCGCCGGGCGGGTCCACCTCGGTCCCCTCGGACACGACGACCACGCTGCCCGAGGGCGTCATCAACCCGATCGACCCGCAGATCCCGCTCCCGCCCGACGGCGGCCTGCCGCACGAGGACGAGGACTTCGACGATCCGACCGTCGGGATCACACCCAAGGGCCCGTGGGACGGCGTCGGCATCACCAACCCCGTGCTCGCCGGTCTGAAGGCGCAGGTGGACCTCACCCAGAACCGCCTGGTCGCCGCGCAGACCGCCGTGGCGCAGGCCGAGGCGGCGGTCGCCGGGGCGCAGGCCGACCGGACCAGCTTTGAGGGCGCCCACAAGGAGGCGGCCGAGCGCTACGCGGCGGTGCGCGACCGCTTCAGCCGCCGCGTCGCAGCGTCCTACGTGGCCGCCGGACAGCCCGAGCTGCGGCTCCGCCCCGGACGGGACCTGTCCGCCGAGGCGGACCGAGTGGTGCTGCCGGGCGTGGTGACGGACTCCGACCGCGAGCTCGCGGACGAGTACCTGCAGCAGCGAGAGAAGGTGTCCGAGCGCCTGCGCACCACGATCGAGCAGGAGACCGCGTCGGCCCAGGCGCTCGAGAGCGCACGCCAGGCCCTGGTCGCCGCCGAGGCGGCGGCCACCGAGGCCGAACGGCAGATGGCGCTGACGCCTGCCGTGATCCCCGGGTTCGTGTTCCCGGTCGCCGGCCCGACCAGCTTCATCTCGAGCTACGGGTACTGCCGTGACGGCTGCTCGCGATCGCACCAGGGCAACGACCTGTTCGCCCGCGCCGGCACGCCGGTGGTAGCGGTCGAGGACGGATGGGTCGAGAAGGTCGGCACCAACCGACTCGGCGGACTGACGGTCTGGACCCGCGGCCGCAGCGGCTACCGCTACTACTACGCCCACCTCCGCGACTGGGCCCCGCTCGTCTCCGGGCAGCCGATCGCGGCTGGCACCGTCGTCGGCACCGTGGGCAACACCGGCAACGCGGCGACCACCCCGCCGCACCTGCACTTCGAGATCCACCCCGGCAGCGCTCCGGCGATCGACCCCTACCCCATCCTGCTGCGGGCGCCGCGGGTGACGCTCACGCCCGAGCAGGTGGCGGCAGCGGCCGGCTGGTCGGTCGAGCAGGCGACGATCAACCAGATCGCGCCCGCTCCTCCGGGCGGCTGACCGGACCCCACGGGCATCCCCGCGTGATCCGTTGGACCGCTCCGACCCGTACCGCGGCGGCCGTCGTCGCGCTGATGGCGCTCGCCGGGGGCGCGTGCTCGTCCGACGGCGACGATGCGGCGGCGGATGCGTCGACCGCCCCGACGACCACCGCACCGACGACCGCTGCGCCGATCACCGGTCGCCTGTCGTTCCCCGACCGGGAGTGGACGACCACGCCGGCGGGCGACGCCGGCATGGACCAGGCGGCGCTCGACCGGTTGGCCGACCGGGCGCAGGCCGCCGGTTCCGAGTGCCTGGTGGTGACCCGCGACGGCGAGCTCGTCGACGAGCGGAGCTGGCCCGGGCCCACCGCCGAGCCCCGCGAGGCGTTCTCGGTCACCAAGTCGCTGACCAGCATCCTCATCGGCGTGGCGCAGCGGGACGGGCACCTGGAGGTCACGGACGAGGTGTCCGAGTACGTGCCCGAGTGGAAGGGCACCCCGTCCGAGCACGTGACGATCCGGGACGTCCTGTCCAACACGTCGGGCCGCGGGTGGAGCCTGGCCACCGACTACGGCGCCATGGCCATCCGGGCGGAGGACAAGAACGCCTTCGCGATCGGCCTTGGCCAGGCCGCCGATCCCGGCACCGTGTGGGCCTACAACAACTCGGCCATCCAGGTGCTCTCGGCCGTGATCCTGGCGGCGACCGGGCAGTCGGCGTCGGACTACGCGAAGGAGCAGGTGTTCGAGCCGCTCGGCATGACGGACTCCACCCTGCGCACGGACTCGGCGGGCAACTCCCTCACGTTCATGGGGCTGTCGACCACCTGCGCGGACCTCGCCCGGATGGGGCTGCTCATGCTCGCGGACGGCACCTGGGGCACCGGCGACGACCGGACCGAGGTGCTGACGCGGTCGTACGTGGAGGACGCCACCGGCCGGTCGTCGTCCGAGCTCAACGCCGCCTACGGATGGCTGTGGTGGCTGAACCGTCCGGGCCTGGTGGCGTCGCCGATGGCGGCGGTCACGGCCGGTGACAGCGGCGAGAGCTACGAGGGTGAGCTGGTGCCGGGCGCACCCGAGGACACCTTCTGGGCGCTCGGGTTCCAGGGCCAGTACGTCGCCGTGATCCCCGAGCACGGCATCGTGGCCGTGCGGCTGGGCGCCGAACCTCCCGAGGACCCGCCGTTCGGCGTCGCCGAGTTCACCGACGGCGTGCTCGCCGCGGTGACGGGCTGACCGGGTCGCGGCGCCGACGCGGCGACACGGCTCAGCGCCGGATCTCGACGAGCAGCACCCATGCCTGGGCCGTGCCGCTCAGCACGGCGGCCAGCACGGCGGGCGCCAGCCACACCAGGCCGCCGATCGTGCCGGTGCCGATGCCGACGCCGGCCAGGACCAGCGAGAGCACGAGCACGGCGAGCGGGCCGGCGGTGCCGAGCAGCCACTGCCGCACCGTCTGGCCGCCCCTGGCCGGCCCGTAGCCGAGCCGTCCCACCAGGATGATGCCGAGCAGGACGCCGATCGCCGCGAGCTCGATGCCGAGGACCTCGTCCGGCTGGCCCGGGACGAGCAGCACGACCGCGACGACCAGCGGGCTCAGCATGGTGATGAGCGCGGCGGCCGCCCGGGCCGGCAGGGAGTCGTACTTCAGGATCTGGTCGATGTTGATGGACATCGCGACGATCAGCAGGCCGGCGAGCGCCGCCGCCGCACCGCCGATCATGACGGCGAACTCGTGCCAGGCCTCGATGTCGTAGCCGCCCATCGGGTCATTCTCGTTCAGGTCGCCACGGGGCCCCGGGACCTCAGCGGATGAGCAGCGACGCGAGCAGCGCGACGATCACCGAGTTGTAGAGGAACGTCAGGATCGTGTGGAGGTTCACGACCCTGCGCATGGCCGGCTGCGTGATGTTCACGTCGGTGGCCCCGAAGGTGGTGCTCACCGCGATCGAGAAGTACAGGTAGTCGCCGTACGCGCCGGTGCGGTCGCCGGGGAAGTCCAGGCTGGGCGTGGCGATGTCCTTCTGCGCGTAGTGCAGCGTGTAGGCGACGATCGACAGCGCCCAGCAGCAGAGCAGGATGCTGAGCGTCAGCGGCACCAGCACCCACGGGTTGATCTGGACGGCCTTGAGGTGCGGCACGACCAGCACCACGAAGAACGACACGACCGTGGCCTCGATGGCGAACGTGGGTCCGTCCCCGTAGGGGCTGACCCGTCGCCAGAACGCGTTCTCGAGGTCGTCGCGCGCCTTCATGCGCGCCGTGAACTCACGGGCGTCCACCCGGGCGAACGCCCGGTGCGTGTGGATCACGTACACCACGCAGAAGACGTTCCAGCCGACGAGCACCAGGAGGAACTCCCGGCCGCGCCCCTCGAGGACCTCCAGGTCGTCAGGGAGCACGAACCCGAGGGCGGTCGCGATCACGACCGCAGCTCCGGTCGCCCACATGGCCCGCCACCCGTCGGAGCACGAGCGCATGTCGCTGCGATCGGGCAGCGGCTCGTCGTCCGGTGACGACGGGGTGGGGCGATCGCTCACGGACAGAGAGTATGGGCCGTCACCGCAGGGCCGATCGGACCTGTTGCCGCGACCGGACAACTCGGTTCTGGTCACGCGCCACGGACTCGTACCGTGGCCGGCGTGGATCGTGCAGGCAGCGGACCTCGCCCGATGGTCGTCCGGTTCCGGAAGACCGGCCGGGGCCGGGCGTGCGCGTGGGAGGCGCTGCGGCCGCCGCGGACCCGCGTCCCGGGACCGGTGATGGCGGCCGGACCCGACGTGCCCCACGACCTGGCCACGTTCGTGATCGAGGACGCGCTCGGCATCGAGCTGGGCTTCTGGGGTTGCGTCGCCGCCGGGGCCACGTTCCGGTCCCTGGGCCGCAAGCGCACGCCGCAGGGCACGACCGTGATCCGGGAGCACGTCGGCGAGCTCGACGCTGCGGAGGAGCGGGTGAACCGCGAGTTCTTCGCGTGGCGCGCCGGCGAGACGACCGAGGCGGGCCCGGCGCTCGACGCCATGCTCGAACGTTGGCGAGCGCTGCCCGACGACGGGGCGCTCGAGGTCGAGTGGCCGCTCAGCCGACGGGCAGATCGAAGCGCACGCCGGTCAGCTCCTCGGAGAGCTCCCACAGACGGCGGGCATCGCCCGGGTCCTCCGCCCGACCGACCGGGCGCCCCACCTTCGGGTGGCCGCGGTTCTGACCCAGCCCGTCGGGCCCGATGAACGACCCACCCCGGACGTCGGGATCGGTGGCGGCGAACAGCTCGCTGCGCGCCCCCGCCTCGGCACTCTGCGCCATGAGCCGGTTGCCCACCGACATCAGCACCTTGGACAGGCCGGTGGGACCGGTCGACTGGAGGTTGGTCGCCGCGTACCCCGGATGTGCGAGCACGCTGCGGATCCCGGAGCCGGCGGTCCGCAGCCGGCGGTCGAGCTCCAGGCCGAACAGCACGTTGGCGAACTTGGACTGCGAGTACCACCCGGTCGGGCTGTAGCCCCGCTCCCCCGTCAGGTCGTCGTAGTGGATCCGCCCCGGACGGTGCATGGTCGAGCTGACCGTGACCACCCGGGCGTCGCGCCCTGCCTCGTCAGACGCGACGAGCCGGTCCATCAAGAGCCCCGTCAGCGCGAAGTGGCCCAGGTGGTTGGTCGCGAACTGGAGCTCGTGGCCCTGCGGCGACAGCGAGCGCGGCGGCATCATCACGCCGGCGTTGTTGATCAGGACGTCGAGCGGGCCGTCCAGGCCCGCGGCGACCGACCGCACGCTGTCCAGATCGGCCAGGTCCAGGATCACGAGCTCCACGTCCGCGTCGGGGTGGTCCCCCCGGATGCGGTCGGCTGCCACCGCTCCCTTCGCCCGGTCGCGTGCGGTCATCAGCACGCGGGCGCCGTGGCCGGCCAACGCACGGGCGGTCTCGAAGCCGAGGCCGCTGTTGGCGCCGGTGACCATGAAGGTCCTGCCGCCCAACGACACCATGTCGTCCTCGGTCCAGCGCCCCATGTGTCCTCCTCGGTCTCCGCACACGGCTCGGTGCGCACGAGGCTCCCACAGAGTGCTCAGGACCAGCGCCCGATTGGGGACCTGCAGATATATCGCAGTACGATGTGTTGGTGCGCAAGGCCATCGTCCACATCCGGGAGCGGCTCGGGCCGCCCGTCATCGCCGTCGGGATCGCGGGCGGTCTGCTCGGCGCGGCGTACGTCGGCGTGCTCCACGTCCTGCAGCGCCTCCTCGGCCCCGAGCACCACACCTCGGCGGTGCAGCTGGCGATCCTGACCGCGGTCGGGGCAGCCGTCGCGCTGATCACCCGCCTCGGCGGGGAGACCGGCAACGTGGAGCTCCTGGTCGACAACATCCACGTGCTCGGCGGGGCGCGGGACATCACCGCGCTGCGATCGCTCATCCCCGCGTCGCTGCTGTGCGTCTCGGCGGGCGCGGGCATGGGCCCGGAGGCGCCGCTGGTGCAGTCGACCGGCACGATCGGGACGATGGTCGGCAACGGCCTCGGGCGGAACCGCGCCGATGTGCGGATCCTCACGATCACCGGCATGGCCGCAGGGTTCACCGTCCTGTTCGGCGCCCCGCTCGGCTCCGCGATCTTCGCCCTCGAGATCCTGCACCGCCGGGGCCTCCAGTACTACGAGGCGCTGCTGCCGTCGGTCGTCGGCTCGCTCTGCGGCTACGCGGTCTACCTGGGCCTCAGCGGGCTCGGGGTGGAACCGGTGTGGCGGTTCCCGGCGGTCGGCACGCTGCACATGGGCGACCTGGCGGTGGCCGCGCTGATCGGCGTGCTCGGCGCACTCGGCGCGGCCGCGTTCGCCGGGACCACGCGAGTGCTCCGCTGGACCGTCGGCCGTGTGCCGGTCGCCGGCCGGTACGTGCTCGGCGGCGTGGTCCTGGGCCTCCTCGGATGGTGGTCGCCCTACGCACTGACCTTCGGCGAGGAGCAGCTCGGCCAGCTCCTCGACGCCCGGCTCGCGGCCGGCGCGCTCGCCGTCGCGGTCCTGGCCAAGCTCCTCGGCACGACGGTCACGCTGGCGGCCGGGTGGAAGGGCGGCTTCATCATCCCGCTCTTCTTCATGGGCGCCGCCGCCGGGCAGCTCGCCCACCTCTACGTGCCGGCCATCCACCCATCCGTGCTGATGGCCTGCGCCATGGTCGCCCTGTGCGTCGGTGTCACGAAGACGCCGATCGGGACCACGCTCGTGGTGACCGAGATGGCCGGCCTGCCGCTGCTCCCGGTGCTGCTGATCGCCGCCGTGGTGGCCATGCTCGCCAGCCCGGGGGTCTCGCTGATCGAGACGCAGCGCGAGCGCGCCACCGTGCCAGCATCGGTGGGGTGACCGACCGCACGCTCTCCGACCGCGACTACCGAGCGCTGGCTCGGTTCCGGCACGCGCTGCGGGTGTTCCTCCGCTTCTCCGAGGAGGCTGCCCGTCAGGCGGGCCTCACGCCGGCGCAGCACCAGCTGCTGCTGGCGGTCAAGGGCTGGGCCGGTGACGGGCCGCCCTCGATCGCGGACCTGGCCGACGTGCTGCAGCTGCGACACCACTCCACGGTCGAGCTCGTGCAGCGCGCCGTGGCGGCGGACCTCGTCACGACCGCGCCCGACCCCGCCGACCATCGGCGTCAGCTCGCCACGCTCACCGACCACGGCGAGGAGCTGCTCGCGACGCTGTCGCTCGAACACCGGGACGAGCTCCGGCGGTTCCGCTCGCAGATGAACGACGTGCTGGGCGAGCTCGACTGATCTGGGGCCACCGTCAGGCCAGGTCCAGTCCTCCGAGGTCCCCCGACGGTCTGATGTCGGGCAGCCGGACCATCCGGAACGAGTTGACGGTGCCGAGCAGCGCCGCGATCGCCGGCACCAGCAGCGCGACCTGCAGCGATCGGTTCCTGGCCTCGTCGTTGATGTCCAAGACCTCGGCCTCCACCTCCGGCGGCTGCTCGGAGATGAGCGCGTCCAGCTGCGTCCGGCTCATCACCTCAGCGTCGTGCTCGAGCGCGTCGGCGAGCTGCTCCTGCTCGCGGGCGGGGATCCCGGGGTTGCCCACGACCATGTCGGTGAACGTGAACGACAGCACGGCGAGCAGGATCCCGCCGGCGAACGCCAGGCCGAACGACAGCCCGA
>JAEZAI010000057.1 GCA_023427825.1 Actinomycetes bacterium | reverse complement strand
CCTCGCAGTAGGCGTAGAGCAGCTTGGCGCCGTGGCGGATGATGCCGTTGTGCTCCTGGTCGACGCCCGGGAGGAAGCCCGGGACGTCCACGAACGTGACCAGCGGGATGTTGAAGGCGTCGCAGGTTCGGACGAAACGCGCCGCCTTGGACGACGACTCGATGTCCAGCACGCCGGCGAACATGGCCGGCTGGTTGCCGACGATGCCCACGCTCGTGCCGCCCAGCCGGGCGAAGCCGCAGATGATCGAGCCGGCCCAGTCCCGGGCGTACTCGAAGAAGTCGCCGTCGTCCACGACCGTGCGCACCACGTCGCGCATGTCGTAGGGCTGGTTCGCCGAGCTGGGAATGAGGTCGTAGAGCTCCTCGCAGCGGCGGTCGATCGGGTCCGCGGTCGGCTCGAGCGGCGCCTCCTCGAGGTTGTTCGAGGGCAGGAAGCCGAGCAGGTACCGGACGTCGTCCAGGCAGGCCTTGTCGTCGGGCGAGATGAACTGCGCCACTCCGGAGGTGCCGGTGTGGGTGCGAGCACCGCCGAGCTCCTGCTGGGTGACCTCCTCGCCGGTGACCTGCTTCACGACGTCGGGGCCGGTGATGAACATGTACGAGGTCTCGTCGACCATGAACACGAAGTCGGTCATGACCGGGCTGTAGACCGCGCCGCCGGCGCACGGGCCCATGATCACGCTGATCTGCGGCGTGACGCCCGAGGCCTTCACGTTGCGGAAGAAGATGCCGCCGTAGCTGGCGAGGGAGACCACGCCCTCTTGGATGCGGGCGCCCGCACCGTCGTTGAGCCCGATGACCGGCGCACCGACCTTCATGGCCAGGTCCATGAGCTTCATGATCTTCTCGGCGAACACCTCGCCGAGCGCCCCGCCGAAGACCGTGAAGTCCTGGCTGAACACGAAGACCTTGCGGCCGTCGATCGTGCCCCAGCCGGTGATGACGCCGTCGCCGTAGGGCCGGTCGCCCAGCGCGTCGCCGGCCCGGTGGCGGGCGAGCATGTCGAGCTCGTGGAAGGAGCCCTCGTCGAGCAGGTACTCCAACCGCTCGCGGGCGAGCATCTTGCCCCGTTCGTGCTGGCGGTCGATCGATCGCTGCGAACCGGGGGTGAGCGCGAGCTCACGACGCTTGGCGAGGTCCTCGACCCGCTCTCGGATGGGGTGCTCCATGGCGGGGAACGGTACTTGTGCCGCCGCGATCAGCCCAAAGGCGGGGCCCGCCCGGTGGGGCGCGGGCGCTCAACTCCGGTGCGGAACGGCCGATGGGACCGGATGACCACCGCCGTCGAGCGCAGCGCGGGTCGCGCCGGCCGACGGGCGACCGACGAGGCTCCCGAGCCGCCCCGGCGCCGCGCCGCCACCCCGCTCGCGATCACGTCGGTCGTGCTCGGGTCGCTCGGCACGCTGATGGCCCTGGGGGTGGTGTGGTTCTTCCTGGCGCTGCCGTTCGGCCTGGTGGCGGTGGTCTGCGCGCTGGTCGACCGACGCGCCACCAAGCGGGAGACCGGCAGGTCGGGCGGGGGCCTCACCACCGTGGGGCTGGTCCTCGGCTGCGCCTGCATCCCCCTCGCGCTCGGCGCGCTCGTGATCATCCCCAGGGTCGAATCGCTCACCAGGGATTCGGCGGCCGGGCTGCAGTCGGGTGTGCAGGAGGACCTGGACGGCATCGAGCAGACGGCGTCGCAGAACATCGACAAGCTCGACCGGACGCTGCGCGAGCTCGTGAAGTCCGACAACGAGGCGTGGTCGACGGACTTCGACAAGCTCGAGAAGTCGATGGACGAGGGGCTGTCCCGGACCGAGCGCCAGCTGAAGGACCTGCTCGACCAGCTGGAGCGGTCGACCCGCGGCGAGCTGACCCGGCTGGAGGACTCCGCACGGCGCGACGTGGCCGACGTCGACACCCGGATCGCCGCGGTGGAGGAGCTGGCCCGGTCCGAGATCGAGCGGCTCGAGCGGGAGCTGGCGGAGCTGCGAGCGCTCGTCGAAGCGGGCGGCTGAGCGGCCGGTTCGCCCGCCGGTGACGGCACTGGAACCGCGAGGCCCGTCGCGACCGCCAGGGCTACCGTCGGCGCCCATGACCGCGCCCGCCCCCGGATCGCACGGCCGCCGCCCGGCCCGCCTGTGCGTGTACTGCGCCTCCAACATGGGCGACGACCCCGCGTACGCCGAGGCGGCCACCGAGGTGGGCCGGGAGCTCGGGGCCCGCGGCGTCGACCTGGTGTACGGCGGGGGCCACGTGGGCCTCATGGGCGTGGTGGCGGACCAGGCGCTCGCCGGCGGCCGGGCCGTCACCGGCGTGATCACCGAACACCTGATGAAGCCCGAGGTGGCCCACGGCGACCTGGACGAGCTGGTGGTCGTGCCCGGCATGCCCGAGCGCAAGCGGGCCATGTTCGAGCGGGCCGACGCCTTCCTCACCCTGCCCGGCGGGGTGGGGACCATGGAGGAGATGTTCGAGGTGCTGTGCTGGTCCTACCTGGGCCTGCACCCCAAGCCGATGGGCCTGCTGAACGTCGGCGGGTACTACGACCACCTCGTGGCCTTCCTGGACCAGGCGGTGGACCACGGCCTGTGCAAGCCGCGGATCCGGGAGCTCCTGGTGGTCGGCGACCGGGTGGGACCGCTCCTCGACCGGGTGCTGCCGGCGGACGGCACGGTGCCGGTGGACGACTCCCCCGCCTGAGCCGCCTGATCCTCGAGGACGACGTACCTCTGCCGAGGGTGTAGAACCGTACGAGTGCGGCTCCCGGTCCTTCCACCGTTGCGGCCCATGCTCGCAAAGGCCACGAAGGAGATCCCGACCGGGAACTTCCTGTACGAGCCCAAGTGGGACGGGTTCCGGTGCATCGTCTTCCGCGACGGCGACGAGATCGTGCTCGGCAGCCGCAACGAGAAGCCGCTCACCCGGTACTTCCCCGAGCTGATCGAGCCGATCAGGAAGATGCTGCCGGAACGCTGCGTCATGGACGGCGAGCTGGTCGTGCCCGGTCCCGACGGCCTCGACTTCGACCTGCTCCAGCAGCGGATCCACCCGGCGGACAGCCGCGTGCAGATGCTGGCCGGGACCACCCCGGCGCACCTGGTGCTGTTCGACCTCCTCGCGCTGGACGACCTCGACCTCATGCCGCTGCCGCTCCGCGAGCGCCGGGCCACGCTCGAGCGATTGCTCGACCGGGTCGAGCCGCCCCTCCACCTGACGCCGGCCACCCGGGACACCGCGCTGGCGACCGACTGGTTCGAGCGCTTCGACGGGTCGGGCTTCGACGGTGTGATGGCCAAGGCGCTCGACGAGCCCTACGTGCCGGACAAGCGCGTCCAGCTGAAGGTGAAGCACCACCGCACGGCCGACTGCGTGGTCGCCGGCTACCGCCACCACAAGGACGGTGGGGTCGGGTCGCTGCTCCTCGGGCTGTTCGACGACGCCGATCCGCCGATGCTGCACCACGTGGGCGTCGCGTCGGCGTTCGCGGCGTCGCAGCGCCGCACGCTGGCAGCGGAGCTCGCTCCCTACGAGGAGGGCGGCGTGGCCGACCACCCGTGGCGGGCGTGGGCCGACGCCGAGTCCCCCACCGAGGGCGTGCGCATGCCCGGCGCGCCCAGCCGCTGGTCGGGCGGGAAGGCCTCGGCCGAGTGGGTGCCGCTGCGCTGCGAGCTGGTGGTCGAGGTCACCTACGAGAACCTGACCTCGGGGCGGTTCCGCCACCCCGCGCGCTTCGTCCGCTGGCGGCCCGACAAGGACCCGAGCCAGTGCGACTACGCGCAGCTCGAGCACCCGCCGCCGATCGAGTACACGCAGATCTTCGACTGACCCGCGACCGTCGCTGTTCCCGAGTCCGTCGCCGTTCTGTTGCGCGATCTACGGCAATTGGGCCGTAGAT
>JAEZAI010000047.1 GCA_023427825.1 Actinomycetes bacterium | reverse complement strand
ACGTGCACGCGGACCACCGCGGCACCGGTGTGGGGGCCGCGATCCTGACCGAGCTCGTCGCCATGGCGACCCCCCACGGGTTCCACGCGCTCATGGCCCGCATCGTGGCCGGCCACGAGGCGTCGATCGGCCTGCACGCCCGACTCGGCTTCGAGATAGTCGGCACGGAGAAGGAGGTCGGGCGCAAGTTCGGGCGCTTCCACGACGTCGTCGTCATGGAGCGACTCCTGTGAGCGACCGGCGTGACAGAGCGGTCGCTGTGAGCGGGCCCGAGCTCTCCGCGCACCGGGGCGACATCACCACGCTCGCGGTGGACGCGATCGTCAACGCCGCCAACCGTTCGCTGCTCGGCGGTGGCGGCGTGGACGGGGCCATCCACCGGGCCGCCGGTCCGGGCCTGCTCGAGGAGTGCCGAACCCTGGGCGGCTGCGAGACCGGCGACGCGAAGGCGACGGGCGGGCACCGGCTCGCGGCCCGCCACGTGATCCACACCGTCGGTCCGATCTGGCGCGACGGCGACCGGGACGAGCCCACCCTGCTGGCCAGCTGCTACCGCCGCTCGATCGAGGTGGCCGACGAGCTGGAGGTGACCACGATCGCCTTCCCTGCGATCTCGACCGGGGTGTACGGCTACCCCCGCACCGAGGCCGCCGAGCTGGCGGTCGCGACCCTGCGCGACCTGCGCCCGCGTTCCGTGCGGTCCGTCCTCCTCGTGGCCTACGACGAGGAGACCCACGAGCTGTACCGACAGCTGCTCGAGGGCTGAGCGGCGCGGCGGACACCGGGTTCGCCGGAGTCCTGCCGCCGCCCTGACGTGCGAAGAGCCACCGAGACGGTGGCTCCTGGCAGCTGACGTGAGTGGTGGGCCGGGGAGGATTTGAACCTCCGAAGGCATACGCCGGCAGATTTACAGTCTGCTCCCTTTGGCCACTCGGGCACCGACCCTGGGAAGCGGCCACGATAGCGTTCCCGTCCGCAAGGTTCGAACCCAGATGCGTCCGGCCGGGCCCTCCGGCGGGCGCCAGGAAGGTCACACGATGCCCAGCTTCGACATCACGTCCGAGGTCGACGGCCAGGAGATCCGCAACGCGGTCGACCAGGCCTCCCGGGAGGTGGCGAACCGCTTCGACTTCAAGAACACCGGCTCGTCGATCGAGCTGGGCGACGACGCGATCACCCTCCGATCCTCCACCGAGGACCGCCTGGCCGCGCTGCGTCAGGTGCTCGAGGAGAAGTTCGTCAAGCGGGGCATCTCCATGAAGGCGCTGTCCTACGAGAAGGTCGAGGAGGCGTCCGGCGCGACCGTGCGCCAGGTGGCCAAGCTCGTGGCCGGCATCAACTCGGACCGCGCCAAGGACCTCAACAAGTTCATCAAGGGCCTGGGCCTCAAGGGCATCCAGTCCCAGACCCAGGGCGAGCAGGTCCGCGTGACCGGCAAGAAGCGCGACGACCTGCAGGCGGTGATCAACGCGTGCAAGGAGCACGACTTCGAGATCCCGCTCCAGTTCGGCAACTTCCGCGACTGACGGCTCTGTCCCACCGGGCGACCCCGTTCGGGTGCTCCCTGTGGGACAGAGCACCGGGTTTCGGGCCGATCAGGCGGCCCAGGCGTTGCTGCGGAGGCGGGCGATGCGCTCGGCCACCGGGGGGTGCGTCATGAACAGGCCCGAGGCGTTGCGGCCGCGGAGCGGGTTCACGATGTAGGCCGAGGCCTCGGCCGGGTTGACCGCGACCGGCATCCGCTCGGCGCCGGCCTCGAGCTTCTCGAGGGCCCGGGCGAGCGGCTCGCCCGTGCCGAGCATCCGTGCCGCCGAGGCGTCGGCCTCGTACTCCCGGCTGCGGCTGATCGCCATCTGGATCAGCGCGGCGGCGATGGGGGCCAGGATCACCATGAGGATCGCCCCGAACGGGTTGCTGCGCTCGTCGGAACGTCCGCCGCCGAAGATCATGGCGAACTGGGCCATGTTGGCGACGAACGTGATGCCCATGGCCACCGCGGCGGCCACGGACCCGATGAGGATGTCCCGGTTGCGGACGTGGGAGAGCTCGTGGGCGAGCACGCCGCGGATCTCCTCCCAGTCCAGGATCTGCAGCAGGCCCTGGGTGACGCAGACCGCGGCGTTGTCGGGGTTGCGACCGGTGGCGAACGCGTTGGGTTGCGGGTTGGGCGACACGTAGAGCCGGGGCTGCGGGATGCCCGCCCGTTGGGTCAGGTCCGCGACGATCGCGTGGTACTGCGGCATCTGGTCGGCCGTGACCTCGACCGCCTGCGCCGAGCGGATGGCGAGCCGGTCCGAGAACCAGTACGAGCCGCCGCACATGGCGAGGCCGATGAGGAGACCGACGACGACGCCGCCGCGGCCCCAGAACGACCCGATGAACATGCAGAGCGCACCGAGGCCCGCGAGCAGCGCCGCCGTCTTGAGGTTGTTCCGCACGGGTTGCAGCGTAGGGCGGCCGCACGAGGACCGACCGAGCGGTCTGAACCGCCGCTCAGAGGGAGCGGACCGGCGGCGACCGTGACGGCGAGCTAGTTGTAGTAGCCGGAGTGGATGTAGATGCAGGGCACGCCCTCGCCGTGGAACATGGCCACGTTGCGGGGGTCGTCCTCGAACGCGAGCTGCAGGTCATGGCCGCGCTCGCGCAGCTCGTAGACCGTGCGCTGCTTGAAGTGCCGGGCCGCCATGTAGTCGCCGTACTCCCGCATGATCAGCACGTCCCAGCGCAGCTCGTAGCGGTCGAGCCACGCGAGGGTCTGGGGCTGCACCCGGATCGGCCGTGCGGTGAGCAGGACGATCTGGAGCTCGTCGTCGAGGACGTCGAGCAGCCGCGCCACCTCGCCGATCAGCTCGTCGTCGCCGCAGGCGTGGAAGAACGCCTCCCAGTCCCGCATGGGGTACTCGATGTAGTGCTGACGCCGGCTGGCGTCGGACAGCACGCCGTCCATGTCGAAGACGACGGAGGTGGCGGGATCCAGCGGCTCGGTGCGCCAGAGCCAGTTGGTGAGCTGCGGGTCCCAGGTCGGCACGGCGGGCAGGTTACGCCCTCGACTCCGGGCCGCCCGCACCCCTTCCGGACCCGTTTCGTGATGCTGTTCCGGGGGTTTTCGCCCGGAACAGCATCACAGAACGCAGGCGGAGCGGGTCAGTCCTCGGCGGAGGCCGCCGCCCCTTCGCGGATGGCCTCCACGACGGTGGCGTCCGCCAGCGTGGTGGTGTCGCCCAGCTCCCGGCCCTCGACCACGTCACGCAGCAGGCGGCGCATGATCTTGCCCGAGCGGGTCTTGGGCAGGTCCGCCACGAGGATGACCGCCTTGGGGCGGGCGATGGCACCGAGCTTCACCGCGACGTGCTGGCGGATCTCCTCGCGGAGCTCGTCGGACGCCTCGATGCCGCCGCGCAGGATCACGTAGCCCACGATCGCCTGGCCGGTCGTCGGGTCGGTGGCGCCCACGACCGCGGCCTCCGCCACCGCCTGGTGGTCGACCAGCGCGGACTCGACCTCGGCGGTGGAGATGCGGTGGCCGGAGATGTTCATGACGTCGTCGACGCGGCCGAGCACCCACAGGTAGCCGTCGTCGTCGAGCTTGGCGCCGTCGCCGGCGAAGTAGCGGCCCTCGAACCGCGACCAGTAGGTGTCCGCGTAGCGCTGCGGGTCGCCCCAGATGCCGCGGAGCATCGACGGCCAGGGCCGGGTGAGGGTCAGGTAGCCGCCGCCGCGCTCCACGACGTTGCCGGCGTCGTCCACCAGCTCGGCACCGATGCCGGGCAGCGGATGGCAGGCGGACCCGGGCTTGGTCGCGGTGATCGCGGGCAGCGGCGTGATCATGTGGCCGCCGGTCTCGGTCTGCCACCAGGTGTCCACGATCGGGCAGTGCTCGGAGCCGATGTGGCGGTGGTACCACATCCAGGCCTCGGGGTTGATCGGCTCGCCGACCGTGCCGAGCACCCGCAGCGACGACAGGTCGTGGCGCTCGGGCCACTCCGCCCCCCACTTCATGAACGTGCGGATGGCGGTGGGCGCCGTGTAGAGCTGCGTCACCCCGTAGCGCTCGACGATGTCCCACAGCCGGTCCTTGTCCCAGCCGGCGGGGCCGCCGTCGCCGCGCAGCTCCTCCCGTGGCGTGTCGGGCGTGCCCTCGTACATCACGGTCGTGGCGGCGTTCGCGAGCGGCCCGTAGACGATGTAGCTGTGGCCGGTGACCCAGCCGACGTCGGCCGCGCACCAGTACACGTCGGTCTCGGGATGCAGGTCGAACACCGCCCGATGCGTCCACGCCACCTGGGTCAGGTAGCCGCCCGAGGTGTGCATGATCCCCTTGGGGCTCGCGGTCGTGCCCGACGTGTAGAGCAGGAACAGCAACTGCTCGGCGTCGAACGCCTGGGCCTGGTGCGTGTCGGACTGGCGGCCGACCAGATCGACCCACCAGTGGGCCCGGCCGTCGTGCATGTCCACGTCGGTGCCGCAGCGGTCGACGACCACGACCGACGCCACGGTCGGGCACGCGGCCACGGCGACGTCGACGTTCGGCTTGAGCTGGAACGGCGCGCCCCGCCGGTAGCCGGCGTCCGCGGTGATGACGACCGTCGCGCCGGCGTCGTTGATGCGGTCGATCAGGGAGTCGGGGCTGAAGCCGCCGAACACGACCGAGTGCGCCGCACCGAGACGGGCGCAGGCGAGCATGGCGACGACCGCTTCGGGGATCATCGGCAGGTAGATGCAGATCCGGTCGCCCGCCTCCACGCCCAGCTCCCGCAGACCGTTCGCGAACCGGCAGACCTCGCGCAGCAGCTCTGCGTAGGTGATGGTCCGGGTGTCGCCGGGCTCGCCCTCCCAGTGGATGGCCACCCGGTCGCCCAGGCCGGCGGCGACGTGACGGTCCACGCAGTTGACGGCAACGTTGAGGCGGCCGCCGACGAACCACCTGGCGAACGGCAGCTCCCACTCGAGCGGGGTGTGGAAGTCCTGTTCCCAGGTCAGCAGCTCCCGGGCCTGGGCCGCCCAGAACCCCTCGGGATCCGACTCCGCCTGCTCGTAGATGCCCGGGTCGGACACCACGGCCTGCGCCACGAACGCGGGTGACGGCGGGAACGTCCGGTCCTCCCGGTAGTAGTCCTCGATCGTCGCGCCCTCGGTCGTCGGCTCCGCGTCGTTCATGGGTCCCCCTGTGCTGTGACGTCCGACGCGGGACTGTATCCCCGCCCGCGTGCCGCACCCTCGGCCGACGCACGGTCGGCGCCGGGCGGTCCGGGCACCGGACCGCTCACCAGTCGCTCAGTGCGGTCGCTGGACCCGCCACTCCAGGACGCGGAACGCGCCCAGCCCGGTCGGGTCGCACAGGGCCTCGGCCTCGACGCCCCGGCTGCGCGCCCGCAGCGCAGCCAGGTCGCCCACTCCGGCGCGCTCCTCCCACAGCCGGCGGCCCTCCTCGACCATGCCCTGGATCCCCCATCGACGGAGCCACTCGTCCTGGGACCGGTCGTCGTCGGGCCGCGCCACCGTCGCAAGCTGTCGATCGCCACCTCGACCGTCACGTCCTGCGAGCCGGGGTCCTCGAGCGGCTCCCTCCCGCGGTCGTGGTCGCGGTAGGTGCGCAGCCACTCGGCGGCAGGCCGTTCCGCCAGGGCCGCCGTGGTCTGGACCGCGTAGTCGAACAGCAGCACCGAGCCCGATCGCAGCACCGAGAGGGCGGACCGCAGCCAGTCGGCCGCGCCGTCCTGCAGGGGCACGCGGGCGCCGGGCCGGGCGTCGGGGGCGAGCGTGTCCAGACGGCGGGCGACGTCGGACTCGGCCGGCACCACCAGCTCCACGAAGCGTCCCGCGTCGACGGTCACGCGCACCTCCGACCAGCCGTCGTCGACCGGCGCGCCGCGGTCGGGTTGGGAGCGCTCGAACAGCCGGAACGGCACGTTGTCCAAGAGCTCGTTGGCCACGACCACACCGTCGACGGCCTCGGCCGGCAGATCCGGCAGCGAGCACACGAGCGGACCCGCGCCGGCGATCGGGGACGGGACGCCCTCGTCGGCGTCGCCCGGCGGACCGAGCACCTCGAACGGGTGCGACAGCGCCAGGTGCTCGGCCTGCGCCCCCCGCAGCGCGGCGGAGCGCTCGACCAGCACGTAGCGGAGGGCGGGACTGCAGGCCGGCTCGGCTGCCAGGACGGACAGGGCGAGCGCGCCGCGACCGGCACCCGCCTCGACGACCACGAAGGGGTCGGGGCGGTCGAGCTCCTCCCAGCGGGCGTCCAGGTACCGGGCCAGCACGGCGCCGAACAGCGGTCCGACCTCGGGGCTCGTGATGAAGTCGCCGCCGGCGCGACCGGCGCGGCCGCGGCCGCCGCTGCCCAGGCGGGTGAAGAACCCGCCCTTGGGGTCGTAGAGGGCCGCGGCGACGAACTCGTCGAACCGGACCGCCCCGAGGCGGGCGACCCGGTCAGCCAGCGACTTCACGGTCGGCGACCGGCGGCGTCAGCCGCCGAGGGCGAGCGGGCCGTAGCTGGTGACGTTGGTCAGCAGGCCCGGCAGCACGCCGAAGGCGAACGTGGCGACCAGCGTGATGCCGACCGCTGCGGCCAGCGACGGCGGTGTCCGCGGCGCGGGGGCCCGGTCGCCGTCGGGCGCGTCGTCGAAGATCATCGTGCGGGCGACGTTCAGGTAGTAGTAGGCGGCGATCGCCGTGTTGAGCGCCATGATGATCGCCGTCGCCCAGCCCAGTCCGGTGTCGGCGCCGATCAGCACCTTGAAGACGCTGAACTTGGCGTACCAGCCGCCGAGCGGCGGGATGCCGATCAGCGACGCCAAGAAGAGCACCATGCACCAGGCCATCCCGGGCATCGTGTGGACGATGCCGCGGAGGTCCTCGAGCTCGGCCGAGCGGGTCCGCCGGGCGATCGCGATGATCACCGCGAAGGCGCCCAGGTTCATGGCCGCGTAGATCACCAGGTAGATGACCACCGACTGCATGGCGGCGAACGTGTCGCCGGGGCTCTCGCCCGCCACGACGAACGGGGCGAGCATGAAGCCGGCCTGGGCGATGCCCGAGTAGGCCAACATGCGCACGACGTTGGTCTGGCGCAGCGCCACCAGGTTGCCCACGGTCATCGACGCCACCGCCAGCACGAAGAACAGCGGCTGGACGATGTCGGCCCGGGGCAGGAAGGCGAAGAACACGACGTTGATCAGCGCCACGAAGCCGGCGGCCTTGGAGGCGACGGCCAGGAACGCGGTCACGGGCGTGGGCGCGCCCTCGTAGGTGTCGGGTGCCCACACGTGGAACGGCACGGCCGAGACCTTGAAGGCGAAGCCGACGCCCCCGAACAGCAGCGCCAGCGTGATCACCGGCACGCCGTCGTCCGGCGCGTCGCGGATGGCACGGCCGATCTCCTCGAGCTGGGTCGAGCCGCCGACGCCGTAGACGAGCGACATGCCGTAGAGGAGCACCGCCGAGGCGAACACGCCCATCAGGTAGTACTTCATGCCCGCCTCGTTGGAGCGGACGTCGCCCTTGCGCCAGGACGCCAG
This sequence comes from Actinomycetes bacterium, assembly GCA_023427825.1. Classification (GTDB taxonomy): domain Bacteria; phylum Actinomycetota; class Acidimicrobiia; order Acidimicrobiales; family Microtrichaceae; genus Dermatobacter. The sequence continues at coordinate 1,603 of JAEZAI010000047.1, read as the reverse complement.
CATGTACGCCGGGATCGAGAGCAGCTCGAGCGCCACGAAGATGCCGATGAGATCCCGGCTCGACGCCATCACGATCATGCCGAGCACCGAGCTGACGAGCAGGGTGTAGTACTCGCTCTCCCAGTAGTCGCCCTCGGCCACGTAGTTGGTCGACAGCAGCACCACCACGTACGCCGAGACGATGAACAGCGCCTTGAGCAGCAGCGCCATGGGGCCGACCACGTAGGAGCCGGCGAACAGGACCCGTTCGCCGCCGTCGTAGGCCAGCGTGAGCAACGGGATCAACGCGGCGAGCAGACCCAGGTTGGTGACCACGGGCATGTACGCCTTGGCGCGGTCCAGCTTGATCGAGTCGAGCAGCACGAGCACCACGACGGTCGCGCTGAGGATGATCTCGGGCGCGAGGGCGTGGTAGTCGATCGTGGGTCCCCGGAAGGACCCCGATCCCCCGACCTGGGCGACGAGCTGGGCGGCCAGCGACACGGTCGATCAGCCTCCGACCGTCTGGGCGATGAGCGACACCGCCGGCTCGGTCACGTTGAAGATGATGGCGGGCACGAAGCCCAGCACGACGATGAGGATGATGAGCGGCGTCCACGAGATCCACTCGGGCGTCTCGACGTCGTGGATGTGCGGGTCGTCCGCGAACTCCTCCTTCGGGGTCCCGAACGCCGTGCGCTGGTAGAGCCAGAGCAGGTAGCCGGCGGCGAGGACCGTGCCGAGGGCGGCGATGACCATCAGCGTCCGGAAGAGCCCCACGCTCAGGCCGGCAGCCGGCTCGTAGGCGCTGAGGATGGCCGGGAACTCGCCCCAGAAGCCGGCCAGACCCGGCAGGCCCAGCGAGGCCATGGTGCAGAGGCCGAGGATCCAGCCCATCTTCGGCGCCGAGACCAGCAGGCCGCCGAGGCGCTTGATCTCGAGCGTGTGGTACCGCTCCTTCACGGAGCCGGCGATGAAGAAGAGCATGCCGGTGATGAGGCCGTGGGCGACCATGCCGAAGACGGCGGCGTTGAAGCCGTAGGTCGTCATCGTGGCGATCGCCAGCATGGTGAAGCCCATGTGGCTGACCGACGAGAAGGCGATCAGGCGCTTCATGTCCGTCTGGGCCAGGCAGCACAGGGCGCCGTAGATGATGCCGATCACGGCGAGGATGCCGATCGCCGGCGCCCACTGGCGGGCGCCGTCGGGGAGGATCGGGATGGCGATCCGCAGGAAGCCGTAGGTGCCGAGCTTCAGGAGCACCGCGGCAAGGATGACCGAGCCCTGGGTGGGTGCCTGGGTGTGGGCGTCGGGCAGCCAGGTGTGGAAGGGGAACATCGGCACCTTGATGCCGAAGCCCATGAACATGCCGGCGAACAGGATCACCTGTGCGGAGCGCGCGACGCCCTCACCACCGGCGGCCCGCAGCTCGGGGATCGAGAACGACTGGATCGCCTCGCCGGTGACCGGGTTCTTCACCAGGAAGTAGACCGCCACGAAGCTCACCAGCATCAGTGCGGATCCGAGCAGCGTGTAGATGAAGAACTTGATCGACGCGTACTTGCGCTCGGGACCGCCCCAGACGCCGATCATGAAGTACATCGGCAGCAGCACGATCTCGAAG
>JAEZAI010000040.1 GCA_023427825.1 Actinomycetes bacterium | reverse complement strand
CTCGCCCGAGCGCGGGCGAGCCAGGTTGATCCCGACGAGCCCGACCTGAGCGGCGCGCAGTTCTGGCTGCTGCGACGGGGACCGGTGGTGATCATGGTGATCGTCGGCCTGGTGATCTTCGTGGCGTCGGCCTACGCCGGCAGCGGCGGGCCGTCCGATCCGGCCGCGACCTCCTCGCCGCCGGCGGTTGTCGCCGACTCCGAGTGCGTGAAGCTCATGTCCAACAACATGGCGTACCACGTGTCGTGCGAGGGCGGTTTCGACGCGCGGATCGTCCGCGAGGAGCCCGACGTGCGCGCCTGCATGGACGAGGGCCTCGGCTACGCCGTCGTCGGGTCCAAGTCGGTCTGCCTCGACGACGAGTAGCGCGTCAGGCGGCCGCTCGTCGCCGTCCGTGGCGCTGCGAGACCAGCACGTCGCCGTTCGGAGTGGTGATCTCGAACCACTGGTGCTCGACGGTCCGCATGGACCAACCGGAGCGGTGCACGACGCCGTGGTGGTGCCGACACAGGCAGGCGAAGTTCACCAGGTCCGACCGGCCGTCGTCCCGCCAGTGCTGCACGTGGTGCAGGTCGGTGTGCGACGCCGGGGCGCTGCAGCCAGGGAACACGCATCCGCCGTCCCGCTGGTGGGCCGCCCGGCGCTGCTCCCGGTTGGCGAACCGGGCCTCCCGGCCGACGTCGAGCGGTGCACCGAAGGCGTCCATGACGACGGCGTGGAAGGCGGCATCGCAGCAGGCGACGTGCGCGGTGTGGGAGTCGATCCGTTCGCCGCCGGGAGTCCAGACGGTGTTCGGATCGTCGGAGTGGATGACGTAGGTGACGTCGGCGGCCGTGCCCGCTCCGGTGTGGGTGGCGGCGGCCGCCATCCGGCACACCTCTGCGAGGGCGAGGGCCATCAGCGCGGAGCGGTGTGGGATCTCGCAGTCGTCCGGGGCCTGGTTGGCGTCCTCGGCGAAGCGGTGGAAGAGCTGATCCGCGATCTGGTCGAGCACCTTGTGGACGACCTCCTTGGTGTCGCCGACGAGGGTGCCGGAGAGATGCGTGGAGCCGTCGAACTGGCGCTCGAGGTGCAGCGAGTTGTCCTCGGGCCGGGGCTCCGCACCGTCCACGTCGGCCATCCGCAGCAGTGCGACCACCTGCGCGGCCCACGCGCTGAACAGCACGTACTCGGCCGTGAGGTCGATCAGCTGCGGCTGCAGCTCGACCACGATGTCGATGTTGCGGGCGTTGGCGGCGTTGGCGATGAGTCGGACGTGCTCGAACGAGATCGAGCCGTCCTCGAGCGCTGCGGCGAGCACGGGACAGCACCGCAGCAGCCGGGCGACCTTGATCCGCCGTGCGGCTTCGACCGGTGGCAGCTGGTACGTGGCGGAGATCCACGTCTTGGTGCCGTGACCGTGGCGCCGGTCGGTGGAGTTGCGGGCGTCAAGATCCCCGATCACGCGGGCGGTCGCCGCGTCCAGCTCTCGCTGTGCCCGTTCGAGCTCGGCGGTCAGCGCTTCGAGCTCGTCGTCGCTCGACACGTGCTCGCCGATCGCCGCGGACAGCTCCCGGATCCGCAGCACCACGTCCGTTGCGGCCGCCGTCGGTGGTGGCGGAGCACCACCCGGTGGATCATCGATGTCCATCCCCAGCCTTCCTTCCCTCGGTTGGGATCGAACTGGTGTTCGATCCGTTGCGACCACCGTACGAAGAGGGTGTGACAACGGCGAGGGGCCGGTTCCGGCATCGGCGGGAGGCCCGGCTACAGTGTCCCGGCCCGGGCGTATGGCTCAGTTGGTTAGAGCGCTGCCTTCACACGGCAGAGGTCACAGGTTCGAGTCCTGTTACGCCCACCGCACGAGACCCCTGCAACCGCAGGGGTCTCGCCGCGCTCGGCCCGGATCGCGCGGCCGTGGAGCGCGCCAGCCACTTGGACGACCAGGCCGCGCACCTCCGTGCCGCGACGCAGTCGTGCGACCGATCCCGGCCCGAGCCCCTGCGGCGTCAGGACGAGCAGTTGACGCAGCGCACCGCGTCGGGGACGGCGGCGAGCCGTTCCTCCGGGATCTGGGCGCCGCAGGACTCGCAGCGACCGTACGTGCCGGCTTCCGCACGATGGACGGCCTCGGTGGCCGTCTCCAGCGCGGACCGGGCGCGACTCAGCAGCAACGCCGTGGCGTCGCGGTCCTCCTGGATGACACCAGGATCCGCCAGCAGCTCGTCGTACTGGAGCTGCAGCTCGTCGACGCGGAGCTGGGCGGCCTCGACCTCTGCGTGGAGGGCGGCGAGGGCAGGGTCGGCCTGCGAGTCGGTCGATCGGTTCGGCATCGGAGTGCACCTCGTGGGTCTCGGGTCGCTGCGCCGGCGCGCGCGGCGGCTGCGTTCGCACCGGGCGGACGTGGCGACCATAGGCCTCGGCGCCGCGAAACGTCTCGCGGGATTCGGGTGAACGGGGGGTCTCCGCCAGCACGTCCTCGCGGGAGTGGTCATGCGGATCCGTCTGCGGATAGCTCACTCCTGCAGGGGGAGCGGCAGCTCCATCCATCGGGTCGCCTCGGTGAAACCGGCGGACCGGTACAGCGGGAGGCCGTCGTCGGTCGGGTGCAGGAGCAGCGTCCGGGCTCCGGCCCGGCGGGCGCCGTCGGTGCACATGGCGAGCAGCTCCCTGCCCACCCCGCGACCTGGGGCCGTCGGCACGACGTACATGTTGATGACGTACGCCTTGAACGACCGCGGATCCTCGGGGAGCGGTGGTCGCGCCCACAGGAGCAGCGACGCCACGCCGATCGTGTCGGCACCGTCGAACGCGAGCCACGTCGACACCCGGCCCGCCCGTGCCTCGCGCTGGAAGAACGATCGCGTCTGGACCACGAACTCGGCCGAGAGCTCGATGTCCGGGCCGCGTACGGCACGGAGGAACTCGAGGCCGGAGGTCCACCACCACGTCGAGGTCGTCCTCGACCGCGGCGCGGACGGCGACCGTCACTGGATGAGGCCGAGGCCCTTCTGGCAGTGCGGGCCGCCCCAGTGCTCCACGATCTTGCCGTCGCGGATCCGGAGGATGGCGGTGCCGTTGATCTCCACCGGCTCGCCGCTGGGCTCGACGTCGAAGAAGGCCGTTCCGGTGTGGGTGCCGCGGACCGTCCAGTTGGACACGACCAGGTCGTCGGACTCGATGACCAGGCCGACGGTGAACTCCATGTCGGGGAAGGCCGATCGGACCTGGTCCCACCAGAGCTGCTCCTCGCCGCGCACGTCGGAGCCGACCTTCGAGGGCGTGACCCGCTCGGTGACGTGGCTGACGAACTCCGGCGCCCAGAAGTCGTAGACCGCCTCCGTGTCGCCGTCGAACATGGCGTTCGAGTACTCGGCCAGCATCTTCAGGTTCTCCGACATGCCGGCGACGCTACCGATCCCGTCCGCTCACGCGCCGCGGAAAGCGACGGTCCGCGGTCGCCGCGTCGAACCGTCCCGACGGTGCCGCCGCCGGTTTGGGAGACTCCGGCGATGGCAGCTTCCGAACCACCGGTGCGAGTGACGGGGATGGACCACGTGGTGCTGATGGTCGCCGACGTCGAGCGGTCGGTCGCCTGGTACCACGACGTGCTCGGCCTCCTCGTCGAACGTCTGGACGAGTGGCGACGCCAGGAGGTGCTGTTCCCGTCCCTGCGGCTGGACGCGACCACGCTGATCGACCTGTTCCCGGCGGAGCCGGACGGTCGCAACGTGGACCACATCGCTCTCACGGTGGAGGACGTCGACCTGGCGGAGCTGGCGGCGTCGGGGGCGTTCGACGTGGTGGGCGGACCGGCCGACCTGTTCGGCGCACGCGGGCAGGGGACCGGTCTGTACGTGCGCGACCCCGACGGCCACGTGGTGGAGCTCCGCACCTATCCCTGAGGCCCGACCCGCTCAGTCCAGCGGCTCGCCGTCGACCGTGATCGTGACCCGGTCGGGGTAGAAGGACAGGTGCCCGGCGATGTCGGCCGCGGCCTCGATCGGCTCCTCGTAGGCCCACACGATGCCGTCGTGCACCTGGTCGTCGACGGTGACCGACCAGTAAGACGCCTCGCCCTTGAAAGGGCACGTGGTGTGGAAGGACGTGGGTCTGAGCAGGTCCATCCTCACGTCCTCCTGCGGCAGGTAGTAGCGGCGGGGGAGCCCCGTCTCGTCGAGGAGCTTCGGGCGGTCGGTCGCGGCGAGCACCAGGTCGCCCAGGCGGACCTCCACGTGCTCGTTGCCGGCTGTGATCGTGACGGTGTGTCCGCTGCTCATGCCGGGTGCAACGTCGGGACCGTGGGCACGATTCCGGTGCCGTCAGCCGAGCGGCTCCGACTCGATGCCGAAGTGCTCCTGGTACTCCCGCGTGCGCTCGCGCATCTCGCCCTCGTCCAGACCCGTCTGCTCCCAGGTGTAGCGGCGCAGGCTGTTCTGCGCGTCGCCCGGATGGGCGTCGAGGAACGCCTTCTGGCGTGCTGCGGCCTCGTCGCTGAGCTCGATGCCCAGCCGCTCGTAGAGCTGGGCGACGGTCCCGAGCAGGTCCTGGCGGAAGTCCTGGTAGAGGACGTCGATCACCTGACCGTCGGGGAAGATGCCGGCCTTGCGCTGGGCGAGCGCCCGGTCCAGGCCGAACGTCAGGTCCTCGCCGTACTGCGCGGCGAGCGTGCGGACGTCGAACGAGTCCGTGGTCATCTCCCGCAGCGACGCGCCCAGCGCGCTGATCGACGCCATGACCTTGAGCGGGTCGCGGTGGTTCTGGATGACGATCGCGTCCGGGTACTCCGCGATGAGATCTGCGAAGTTCCAGAGGTGCGCCGGCGACTTGAGCAGCCAGCGGTCGGCCATGTGCTCGGACTGGAGGTGCTGCAGGAACCGCCGGTGCCAGCGGTAGGCGGGCGCCATGTCGGCCTTGTGGAGCAGCCACTCGTTGTACGCGGGCACCTCGAACTGCAGAGAGAAGATCATCGACCGGAACTCGCTCGTCCAGATCCGGACGTCCTCCTGGGCGAGGGTGGCGCCGAGCTCGTGGAACTCGGTGAAGCCGGGGATGATCGAGTCGACCAGGTCGAACTGGGCCTGGGCGACGTCGATGCGCGGGTCGGTGTCGAAGGTGGCCGTCCGCGGCGCCGGCACGGGGCGCTCGACCTCCCAGCTGAGCGGCGCCCGCATGGTCGGGTCCTGCGCCATCAGGTCGTGGAGGATCGACGTCCCGGTCCGGGGGAGGCCCACGATGATGATCGGCCGGACGATCTCCTGCGCCGCGACCGCGGGGTGGTCCTTGCGCCACTGCACCAGCTGCAGCCGGTTGCTGAGGTCGGACACGATGCCGTCTGCCGCCACGCCCAGGCCGATCTCGTTGAGCTCGGCGGTCTCGTTGAGCGACTCCGCGAAGAGCTCCATGCCCTCGCGCCAGGTCGGCTCGCCGAAGTCGTCGAGCCCCGTCTCCTGGATCGCTCGGTCGATGAGCTCCTCCGGCCCCGGGATGGTCCCTGCTGCGGTCATTCGTTCCCCCTGTCGATGTCGTCTCGCCCGGCCAGCTCGAACCCCCCGAGCTGGCGTTCCATGAGCGCCGGCAGGTCGCCGGTGCCCTCGGTCTCGAGCCACGCGTCGCACGCAAGCCGTGCGGCTGCCATGGCCATGGCCCCGATCATCCGGGGCCGTGGGTCGTCGTCCGCGAGGTCGGGCCCGAAGCGCGGTCGCACCGCCTCGGCGATGGCGATCTCCCAGTCGACGTAGAGGTGCAGCGTCCAGGCGAACATCGCGGCGGACGACCGGCACAGCAGCGCCTGCTCCAGGAACATGTCCCGGCGCTCCTCGAAGTCGACCGCCAGCGCCCGGTGCGCGGCGCGCACGGCCTCGAGCGGGCCGAGCTCCGGCGGGAGGTCCTCGAGCGCGGCGGTCATGACGAGCACCGCGACGTCGGACAGGCCCGACGCGATCGCCAGCTCCTTGGACTCGAAGTAGCGGAAGAAGGTCGCCCGGCCGACGCCGGCCCGCTCCACGATCTGCTCGACGGTGGTGGCGGCGATGCCCCGGTCGCTCGCCAGCTTCGCGGCCGCGGACGCGAGGCGGCGACGGGTCTCGTCCCGCTTCCGCTCCCGAAGGCTGCGCGTGGCGGCCACCTCGACCGGCATCCGTCCCCCTCCGTCGCACCGTCAGGTGCCCTCGCACCGAAGATGAGACGATGTCTCAGATGGTATTGAGTATCATCCGGCGGCGCAACGATCCGGTGCCGGGCGAACAGGGGGACGCATGCGAGCACTGCAGGTGACGCGGCACGGCGAGCCGGAGGACGTGCTCGCCGTCGCGGACGTCGGGCACGACGAGCCGGGTCCCGGCGAGGTGCGGATCCGGACCGCCGCCGCGGCGCTGAACCACAACGACATCGCCCGGTGCCGGGGCACGCTCGTGTCGGTCGCCAAGGACCCGCCGTTCACGATCGGCATGGACCTGTGCGGCGTCGTGGAGGCCGCCGGTCCGGGCGCCGAGGCGTGGGCCGGTCGTCGGGTCGTGGCCATCGCCAAGGACGCCCTCGGTGGTATCGCCGAGCGGGTGATCGCCCCGGCCGGCGGCGTGTTCGCTGCGCCGGACGAGCTCGACGACGTGCAGGCCGCGGCGTTCCTGATCCCTTTCCACACCACGCACCTGGCGCTGTTCCGCCGCGGTGGGCTGCGCGACGGCGAGACGCTGCTCGTGACCGCGGCCGCCAGCGGGTTGGGCACGGCGGCGGTGCAGCTCGGCGCCGCAGCCGGGGCGCGGGTGATCGCGGCGGTCGGGAGCGCGGAGAAGGCCGAGGTGTGCACGAGCCTCGGCGCGGACGACGTCGTCGTGCTGGGCGGCGGCGTCGAGGCGATCGACCTGGCCGACGCCGTGCTCGACCTCACCGAGGAC
>JAEZAI010000152.1 GCA_023427825.1 Actinomycetes bacterium | reverse complement strand
AGCGCCACGGCGAGCTGGTCCGACAGCTGTGCGCGGCTGTGCAGGTGCCGGTCCTGCTCGGGCAGGAGCACCGTGTAGCCGAGCGCCGCGCCCCGGGAGACGATCGAGACCTTGTGGACGTCGTCCGCGTGCGGCAGCAGGTGGCTGACGATCGCGTGGCCCGACTCGTGCACCGCCACGATCCGGCGCTCCTCGGGCGACAGGATGCGGCTGCGTTCCGGACCGGCGAGCACGCGCTCGACCGCCGCGGACAGGTCGGTCGCCGTGATGCGGTCACCGCCGCGCCGCGCCGCGAGCAGCGCGCCCTCGTTGACCAGGTTGGCGAGGTCCGCACCGGAGAAGCCCGGTGTGCGCCGGGCCAGCACGCGGGGATCCACGTCGTCCGCGGTCGGCTTGCCCCGCAGGTGCACGGCCAGCACCGCGGCGCGGCCCGCCACGTCGGGGGTGTCGACCACGACCTGGCGGTCGAAGCGGCCCGGTCGCAGCAGCGCGGGGTCCAGGATGTCGGGACGGTTGGTCGCCGCGATCAGCACCACGCCGTCGGTCTGGGCGAAGCCGTCCATCTCCACGAGCAGCTGGTTGAGGGTCTGCTCGCGCTCGTCGTGCCCGCCGCCCACGCCGGCGCCACGGTGGCGGCCGACCGCGTCGATCTCGTCGACGAAGACGATCGCCGGCGCCTGGTTGACCGCCTGGCGGAACAGGTCCCGCACCCGGCTGGCGCCCACGCCCACGAACATCTCCACGAAGTCGGACCCGGAGAGGCTCAGGAACGGCACACCGGCCTCGCCGGCCACCGCGCGGGCGAGCAGCGTCTTGCCCGTGCCCGGCGGCCCCACGAGCAACACGCCCTTGGGGATGCGGGCGCCGAGGCGCTGGAACCGCTCGGGGTCGCGCAGGTACTCGACCACGTCCCGCAGTTCCAGCACGGCCTCGTCCGCCCCGGCCACGTCCTCGAACGTCACCGCGCCGGCCCGATCCGCCTCGGAGGTGCGGGCCCGACCGAACTTGAGCGCCTTGCCGCCGCGCTGCATCTGCAGCACGAACCACACGAACACGCCCACGATCAGGAACGTGGGCAGCAGGCCGAACACGATGTCGGACCAGATGTCGCCGTCGGAGTTGTCCGCGTCGGCCTCGACGTCGTGGACCAGCAGCTGCTGGGTCAGGCGCTCGCCGTAGGCCTCGGGGAAGACCGTGCGATAGCGGGTGCCGTCGGTCAGCTCGCCCTCGACCGTCGACGACGAGTTCACGATCGTCGCGGTCCGCACCTGGTCGTCCTGCAGCCGCTCCTCGAACTGGTCGAGGCGGAGCTCCTCGGGGGACTCGGACCGGCCGAGGAACCCCCACACCAGGGCGACGACCGCCACGGCGACGAGCACCGCGGCGATGACCCAGCTGCGGGTGGAGTTGCGACGACGCGACGATCCGGACCCGCGACCCTTCGAGGCCGGCGGGTCGGGGGTGCGGTCGACCGCCGGCCCGGGCTCGGGGGGCGGTGCCGATGCGGGCGGCTCGGGTGCGGTCACCGGCGGTCAGGCTACCGACGGGGCTCCCCTTCTCCCACCGGCCCTCGCCGGCGGTCGGGTGCCCGCCGTTCCCTCGTCCGGACCCACCGTCGGACCGGAGCAGGAGCACGGGGACGGACGCGCTGCTGGCCGGGACTCTCTGGATAGCATCGGCGTCGACCGACCGGGCGACCGTGCTCCGGTCGGTCGCCGCGCACATGGCCGACATCACCGCTCCCGGAGCGCCCGCGACAGCGGTGCGGTACACGGCTGCCGCCGCCGCGCCGGCCGAGCGCCGGATGGTGCGTTCGCCGACCTCGCTGCTCCGGCTCCTGGTCGGCGTCACCACGACGGCCGTCGGGGTGGTCATCACGTGGCGGTTCGCCAACACCATGGCCGCGCTCAACCGGGACTGGGAGCAGCTGACCCACGTGCTGCCGGCGTGGATCCGGGCCATCCCGACCGTGATCGTCGGGCTGACGCTGCTGATCGTGCCGTTCGTCGTGAACGTGCAGCTCGTGCGCTACCGGCGCTACCGGCTCTGGGGCGTGGTCAACCTGGCGGCAATCAGCGCGTTCGTGGTGAGCGAGGTGGTCGTGGCCATGCTCACGCGCGACCCTCCGTCGCTGTTCCCGCACGCGTACGAGTCGGCGGAAGGAGCGGTCAACGATCCGCTGCTGGCTGGCTTCGTCGCCGCCTTCGTGGTCGGGATCCCGTACCTCCCGGAGTCGTCGCGCCGGTTGGCGGTGTGGACGATCGGGTTCAGCTTCCTGGCCACCCTCGGGTTCGCCGACGTGCCGGCCGTGGCGTGGGTGACCGACCTGGGGTTGGGCATCACGTGCGGCGCGGCGGTCGCCCTGCTGTTCGGCACGCCGGACACGGCGCCCGACCGGCGCGAGCTCATCGACGGGCTGGCACGTTCGGGCATCCGGATCGCCGACATCGCGCCGGCGGCCGTCGACGCCCGGGGGTCGACGCCGTGGCTGGGCACCACCACCGACGGCCGCAAGGTGTTCGTGAAGGTCCTGAACCAGGACAACCGCTCCGCCGACCTCATGTTCAGGGTCTTCCGCGCGCTGTTCCTCCGCAACACCGGCGACGAGCGGCCGGCGTCGTCGCTGCGGCGGACGGTGGAGCACGAGGCGCTGCTGTCGCTGCGTGCGACGGCGGCGGGCATCCCGACGCCCGAGCTGCTCACCGTGTCCGACATCGGCACCGACGCCATGATCCTGGCGTTCGTCGCGATCGACGGCGATTCGCTCGACCGGGTGCCCGAGGACGAGGTCAGCGACGAGCTGCTCGACGAGGTCTGGGCCCAGGTCGGCATGCTGCAGGCCTTCGGCATCGCCCACCGCGACCTGCGGCTCGCCAACATCTTCGCTGCGTCCGACGGGAACCTCTACCTGATCGACTTCGGCTTCGCCGAGCTCGCCGCGTCACCGCTGCTGCTCGCCACCGACCTGGCGGAGCTGATCGGCTCGACCGCTCCCGTCGTCGGCGTGGACCGAGCCGTCGACGCCGCCGAACGAGCGGTCGGGGCCGACGGTCTCGCTCGGGCCTTCCCCCGGCTGCAGCCCTATGCCCTCGGCGGCGCCACGCGCGCTGCGCTCAAGGAGTCGCAGCTGCTCGAGCCCCTGCGCGCGCAGGTGGAGGAGCGGGCCCGGATCCCCGAGCCCGACTACGCGGGGACCGTCCCGACCAGGTCGTGGCCGGTCGTGCCGCTCTTCGTGCTGGCCGCCGCCGTGCTGGTGGGTCTCGGCACCCTCGTCGCCCGGGACCAGCCGCTCGCCGGCGTCGCCCAGTGGGAGCAGGTCGCCTGGACGGTGTTCGCCGCGCTGATGGGACTCGCCGCCACGACGCTGGCGTTCGTCGGATCGCTGCGCGACCGCATCAGCCTGCGCCACGTGGTCCTGTCGCGGCTCGCGGCGACCTTCACCGACACCCTCCGGCCGTTCCACACCGGCAGCGTCGCCACCCGGGTGCAGTTCCTCCGAGCGACCGGCATCGAGACGGTGACCGCGCTCGGCTCGGTCGGCGTGGCCATCGTCAGTCGGATCGGGACGCAGGTCGCGATGCTCTGGCTGGCGGTCCGCCTGTCCGGCACCGACGGCACGATCGACGTGGACTCCGAGGTGACCGCCGGCATCATCGCACTCGTCGTGGTGGCGGTGATCGTGCTGGCCGCCACCGCGCTGCTGCCGCCGTCCCGCCGCGCCATCGGCCGTTCGATCATGCCTGCGATCCGGCAGTGGACGGCGGGGTTCCGAGCACTCACCGGCCACCCGTCCCGACTGGCGCAGCTGCTGCTGGGCTCGGTGTTCGTGCCGCTGGCGGCCGTCGGGGGCATGGTCGCCGCGGACCGCGCCATGGGCGGTGAGCTCGACCCGCCGTCGATCTCGCTGGTCGTGCTGGCCGTGGTGCTCGTCGCCGCGTTCCTCCCGATCCCCGGGGGCGCCGGGGTCGTCGAGGCGGGACTCGTCGGCGGGCTCGTCCTGTTCGGCGAGGAGCCGTGGGTGGCCGTGCCGGCGGTGGCGCTGTTCCGGCTGGTCTCGTTCTGGCTGCCCCTGGTGCCCGGCGCCCTCGCTCTGAGGTGGCTGCGCCGGAACCGTCAGCTCGGCTCGGCCGCGGCGTCGGGGTCGTAGACCGCCAGGTAGCGGAGGTTGCGGTAGCGCTCCGCGACGTCCAGGCCGTAGCCGATCACGAAGTCGTTGGGGATCGTGAAGCCGACGTACCGGACGCCGAGTCCCTCCAGATCGGCCGACTCCCGGGCGAGCAGCGCGCAGACCTCCAGGCTCGCCGGTCCCCGGGCCTCCAGGCTGCGACGCAGGTAGCGAAGGGTCAGCCCGGTGTCGACGATGTCCTCGACCAGGATCACGTGGCGGTCCGTCAGGTCGACCTCCAGGTCCTTCACGAGCCGCACGACGCCGGAGGTGCGCGTGGTGGCGCCGTAGGAGGAGACCGCGATGAAGTCGATCTGCACCGGCAGGTCGATGTTGCGGGCCAGGTCGGTGAGGAAGACGTAGGCGCCTCGGAGCACGCACACGAGCAGCGGCGGTCGGCCCGCGTAGTCCTGCGTGAGCTGCGCGCCGATCTCCTCGATGCGGCGGGCGAGCTGCTCCTCGGTCAGCAGCACGCGACCGATCGCCGGATCGTCGTCGAACGAGGTGGGCACCGCCGCATCCATGGGCGCCGACCCTAGCCCTCCCCGACCGGCGTCCCGTCCGGTGCTCCGCCGGGCTCCCCGGGCGGCTCCGGCGCGCGGGACGCCGTGCCGTCCAGCGGCCGCTCGAGGCGGAGCCGGCCACCGGTCCGGCGCACGGACCAACCGGCCAGCACGTCGCACGCGACCGCGTCGCCGCGGGCGACGCCGAGCACCCGCTCGACCGCGGCGGCGTCCGGGGGCAGGCCGGCGCCCGTCACCTCGCCCCACCAGTGCCGCACCGCCACCGAGGCCAGCGCGGGCGCAGCGCTGGCGAGGGCGCGTGCGTCGGTCGGATCGAGGCCGAGCGCGAGCGCGTGGAGCAGCTCGGACTGCTCCCTCGCCAGCGCGGCCAGGCGGCACAGCAGGGGGACGACGTCGCGCCCGGCCACGTCGTCGACCAGGGGCAGCACCTCGTGGCGCACCCGGTTGCGGGTGTGCTGCGGGGAGTCGTTGGTCGGGTCCTGCACCACGTCGATGCGCAGGTGCCGGCACAGCGCCACGGTCTCGGCCCGGCGCAGCCCGAGCAGCGGGTGGCGGGCCGGCGTCATGGCTGCGAGGCCCGCCGGCCCGGTGCCGCGCAGCAGTCGGAGCAGCACGGTCTCGGCCTGGT
>JAEZAI010000607.1 GCA_023427825.1 Actinomycetes bacterium | reverse complement strand
CCGGCGATCTCGTCGCCGGTCAGCTCGACGTCGTCGGTCATCTGCACGAACGGCGGCATGACCACCTGGCAGATCTCGTCGAGCACCTTCTCCATGGAGCGGAACTCCTCGATCGGCAGGCCCATCGAGAAGCCCATGAAGGACCGCACGATCTGCCGGGTCACGGAGCGGCCCACGTTGTCCAGCAGGCCGCCCGGCCCTTCCCACGGGCGCCGGAACGGGACGCGGGCCAGGCCGTTGACCATGTTCTCCGCCAGGCCGACCAGCGTCACCGCCGCGACGGGCACGGATGCGGTCTCGACCTCGGGACGATCTGCCATCACCATGGGCGACAGGCTATTGGCGCCCGGGCCGGATCCGGCGCCGACGGAGCGGCGGTCAGCGCGAAGCGGTCGTCGCCGGGGGTCGGCGCAACGGCGCCCCGGTCACGGGGTCACGGACGATCGTGCGCCCGCCCGGGTCGGCCTCGCGCTTGTACCAGCGGAACCAGATGACGGCCATGACGGTCCAGATCACCGGCAGGTTCCCGACCTTCATGAGCACGCCCGCGGTCTGCTGGTCGTTCAGCGCGTCGATGCCTGCGAGTCGGGGCGCCAGCTCGTAGGTGCTGTAGAGCGGCTGGGAGGCGAACGTCAGGAAGCCGCCGGGGATCATCGGCATGAGCGCGGCCGCTGCGAACAGGTAGACGAGCTTGATCGGTGCGGACGACGCCCGGGCCTCGGGCAGCGGGCTGATGATCGGCGTCCAGAGGATGAAGCCCGAGACCAGCCAGATCATGTCCAGGGCGAAGGAGCCGAACTGCGTCGCCCGCAGCGTGTCGACCGCGATCGGCGAGTGGGTGACGATCAGGATGACGTTCGACACGATCGCGGCGACCAGCGGCCGGGCCAGGATCCGGTGCAGGCCCCCCAGGTGCAGCGCCGAGATGATCCGGCGGCCCATCCACTCGGGCGTGCCCAGCATCAGCAGCGGCGCCGCCGCGAGCGTGTAGAGCATGTACTGCATCATGTGGATCGACGACAGATAGCTGGCGCCGAGCGTGCCGATCGGCCAGTCGGACGCGATCCACAGGAACGCGATGCCCAGGCCGAACTGCCACGGACGGCGGCGCTGCCGAGCCCGCGCCCTGCGGGCGTCCTCGGGATCGTCGGGCAGCGGGTCCGTGCCGTGGCGGCGGAGGGCCACCACGTAGCCCGCCACCAACGCTGCGCTGAGGAGCCAGACGCCCAGGTACGGCCTGGGAGCCCAGGACCACTTCTCGACGATGGCCGAACACCACCACCTCATGCGGCCATGCTCCCACGCGGCTGCTCCGGCGGACCATTCACGCCGGCCGCTCCCCCGGTGCCACCGTCGGTCTGCCCGGGCTCCCCCGCCGGTCCGCTCATCGTCGATCCTCGGCCATCAGGTCGGGGATCTCGGCGACGTCGACCACCCGGGCATCCAGGTCCACGGGCGGCGCGTGCTCGAAGGTCAGCCGCAGCCGGACCGTGTCGCCGGCGTCGACGGGCGTCCTGAGGTCCTCGAGCATGAGGTGGGCGCCTCCGGGGGTGAAGCTCACGGATCCGCCCGACGGGATCTCCACGTCGACCGGCTCCGATCCGTTGGCGGCGGTGGTGGTGCCGGCGGACATGGCGCCCATCGGCTCCACGGACGCCGCGTCGGGGCTGGACACGCCGGTGAGCCGGTCGGCCTTCCCGTGGTTCGAGATCTGCAGGTACGCCGCAGCCGTCGTGGCGCCGTACGAGCCGGCGAACACCTTGGAGACCGTCAGGTCCCCGACGCGGAACGCCGGGGTGGCACCCTCGTCGCCACCGCAGGCCACCGGCAGCACCGCGAGCAGGATCGCGAGCGCGGCGACCGCCGTCGCCCGGTCGGGCCGGGTCACTCCGTGCCCGTCTCCTTGGGGACGTCGCCGCCGAGCAGCCGCGGGAGGTCCCGGGTCCAGTCGCTCTGGCGTGTGCCGAACGGGTACACGATCCGGGCGACGCCGGCGGGGTCGTAGACGATCATCTGCGTGGCGTGGCCGATGGCGCCGGTCGAACCGGTGGACTCGGCCGTGCCCTCCTCGGCCGGGGGCACCTTGGCGGCCTCCTGCGCGGCGCGCAGCTGGTCGGGGGTCCCCGTGAGCCCGATGAAGCGAGTGTCGAAGCGGTCGAGGTACTCGCGGATCACCTGCGGCGTGTCGGTGGCCGGATCGACGGAGACGAAGACCACGTCGATGTCGTCTCGCACCTGCGGGCCGAGGGTCTCCATGGCCGTGTCGAGGGTGCCCAGGTTGATGGGGCACACGTCGGGACAGCTCGTGTAGCCGAAGAACAGCACGGTGTAGTGCCCGGCGGTGCGCTCCCGGAGGTCGAACGGCTGCCCGTCGGTGCCGGTGAGGGCCAGGTCCGGCTTCTCCTGGGGCGACGGCAGGATGCGTCCGGCCCACGGCTCCTCGGAGCTGCCGCGGGTGGCGACGACCAGGCCGATGACCAGCAGCGCCACGGCGCCGAGTGCGATGAGAGTGATCTGCAACCCCGGCCGGCGGGCGTGGCCTGCGGGGGCGGCGGGACCCTGGGCCCCGTCCCGGACACCCCGGTCGCCGGGGGTCTGCTCGTCGTCGACCGGCAGCGTCATGGCGTGGCGACGGTACCAGCGGGTCCCCCGCAGCGGCAGTCGGCGACGCACGGGACGGTCGGGGGTGCCCGTTACGATCGGCGCCATGTCCGGTCCCGACGACGTCGCCGCCCTCACCGCGGCGATCGGGCTGGATCCACCCACCTATCGCCGGGCCGACGTGGAGCGGCTGGT
>JAEZAI010000602.1 GCA_023427825.1 Actinomycetes bacterium | reverse complement strand
TGGGAGATCGTGCGCAACCTCGGCGACCTCGGCAAGACCGTGCTCCTCACCACGCACTACATGGACGAGGCGCAGGCGCTGGCCGATCGCGTGGTCGTGATCGCCGACGGACGGATCGTCGCCGAGGGCACGCCGCAGTCGATCGGCGGGCGTGCCGAGGCCGACGTCACGGTCGAGTTCCGGCTGCCACGCGGCGTCGCTCCCGCCGACCTGCCGGTGCCCGTCGAGGCGCTGTCCGACGACGGCATGGTCGGGCTCACGACGTCGGAGCCCACGGAGGTGCTGCACCTGCTGACGTCGTGGGCGAGGGAACGCCCCGACCCGTTCGAGCTCGACGGCCTGACCGTCACCCGTCCGTCGCTCGAGGACGTCTACCTGGCGCTGACCGCCAGCGAGCCGGAGGACGCACGATGAGCTCCGCGCTCACGACGTTCGGTCGCCAGGTGGGCTGGGAGCAGAAGTCGTACTGGCGCAACCCCGCCGCCGCGGCGTTCACGTTCGCGTTCCCGCTGCTGTTCCTGGTCATCTTCGTGGCGCTCAACGGGAACAACCGGGTGTCGCTCGACGGCGGCGACGTGCGCTTCGCGCAGTACTACGTGCCGGCGATCGTGTCGTTCGGGCTGATCTCCGCCTGCTACACGAACCTTGCCTTCACCATCTGCAACCGCCGCGAACGGGGGCTGCTCAAGCGCATGCGGGGCACGCCCCTGTCGCCGGGGCTCTACCTGGGCGGCGTGTTCGGCAACGTGGTCGTGGTCGCGGCCATCCTGACCGGGCTGGTGATCGCGCTCGGGTTGCTGGTCTACGGGGTGACGTGGCCCGGTCGCTACCTGGCGCTGCTGACGGTGACGATCGTCGCGGCGTTCTGCTTCAGCGCCCTCGGCGTGGCGGTGTCCACGTTCGTCCCAAACGAGGACGCGGCGCCGGCGATCATCAACTTCATCCTCTTCCCGCTGCTGTTCATCTCGGGCACGTTCGGCGAGGTGGCCAACGACTCGTTCCTCGGACGGCTGGCGGCGATCTTCCCGGTGCGGCACCTGATCACCTCGATGGTCGCGGTGTTCGACCCGTTCGTCTCGGGCACCGGCGTCCGCTTCAGCGACCTCGCGGTGATGATCGCCTGGGGCATCGCCGGCGTGATCATCTCGCTCAAGCGCTTCCGCTGGGAGCCGTACCGCTGAGCGGTTCCGGCGCCGGAGCTCAGCCCAACAGGAGCTCGCCGGCCACGTAGCTGACGAGCAGCGTGATCCCGCCGACGACCAGGCTGCGGCCGAGCGTGCGCATCGGCGACAGACGTGCGGCCCGCGCCGACCGACGTGAGCGTGAGTGCGATCACGACGGCGAGGAGGATCGCCCACGTCTCGATGTTCACCGGCGCGTAGTAGGTGATCAGCAGCGGGATCAACGCCCCGGCGACGAACGACAGGCAGGTCGCCGCTCCGGACAGCACCGGGACGGCCGCCGGCATCGGCTCGTCGAACCCGTACTCCGACTCCAGCTGCGCGGCGAGCGCGTCGTGCTCGGTCAGCTGCTCGGCGACGGTCCGGGCGAGCTCCGGCTCCAGACCCCGGGCCGTCCAGTGCTCGGCCAGCTCCTCGATCTCGGCCTCGAGGTCGCGCTCCAGGTCCGACCGCTCGGCGTCCGCGATCCGCACCTGGGCCTCCCGCTCCGAGGCGTCCTCGGCCCACTTGGCGCCGCCCGTGCTCAACCCGCCGGCGATGGTGGCCGCGGTGGCGGTGAACATGAGCAGGCGGTCGCCCGCGCCGGCGCCGGCGAAGCCCTGCAGGAGACCGGCGGTGGCGATGATCCCGTCGTTGGCGTCGATGATCCACCCGCGCTTGGGCCCGGGGTCACGCACCCACTCCCAGATGTCGTTCCACCGATGCGGATCGCTCGACGGCTGCATGACACCTCCGCCGCGCAGTCTCGCACCCGGACGCGGCTCGACCGGGGTGCGTCCGGTGTCGGCGGTGCGCGCGAACTGCTCGAATGACGGGATGGACTCCGACGGGGTGACGCGCCGGACGGTCGCCGGGGGCGACGGCCTCGAGATCGCCGTGTACGAGCGGAACGTGGGCGCGTCCGAGACCGTGCTCGCCGTGCACGGGTACCCCGACGACCACGCGGTGTGGGACCCGGTGGCCGACCGGCTCGCGGCGCGCTTCCACGTGGTCACCTACGACGTGCGCGGGGCCGGACACTCCGGCGTGCCTGACGACGTCGAGGGCTACCAGCTGTCGCTCCTCGCCGACGACGTGGCCGCAGTGCTCGACGCGACCGTGCCCGACGGCCGCCCGGTGCACCTGGTCGGCCACGACTGGGGCTCCATCCAGGGCTGGCACTTCGTGTGCCACGAGCAGCTGGGCGAGCGCTTCGGCTCCTACACCTCGATCTCGGGGCCGCATCTCGACGCCGTCGGGTCGTTCTTCCGCCGCGAGACCGGCGACGGCCGTCGGGCGCCGTCGCTGCCCACGCTCGCGCACCAGACCGCGAAGTCCTGGTACGTCGGCGTGTTCCAGCTCCCGTGGCTGGCGCCGGCGTTCTGGCGCTCGGGGTTCTCCCGGCGGGCGTGGCCGAAGGTGCTGGAGCGCTCCGAGGGCGTGCCCGTGGAACTGTTGCCGGACGACGACGCGGTCCGGCGTGTGCAGTCGAACGGTGCGAACGGCGTGAACCTCTACCGGGCCAACGTGCTGCGGGCGATGACCGGACCGGAGGCGGTGAGCACGAGCGTGCCGGTGCAGATCGTGGTGCCCCACGGCGACCGCTACGTGAGCCCGGCGCTGGCGACGTGCACGACGTGGATCCCCGACGAGGTCGTCGTCACGCCGGTCGACGGCGGGCACTGGTTGCCGTTGACGGACCCGGACCTGGTGGCGTCGCTGGTGACCGAGCACGTCGACCGCTGCACCTGAGCGGCGGCAACTCACGCGGTTCCGACGTGCCGTAGCGTCCGGTCGATGAGTCGACCGAAGAAGCGCAAGGGCGGCCGCGTCACGCCGAAGGGCACCGGGTCGACGCGTCGCCCGGCGACGGGTGGGCCGTCGACGCCGTACGGCAGCTACAACGACGCGCCGCTGTCCGACGAGTGGGCCGACGACATCGACGATGAGATCGCCGACGGCGTGGCCGGGATGATCGCCGTGGCCGGCGACGCCATCGCCAGCGGGCACCC
>JAEZAI010000147.1 GCA_023427825.1 Actinomycetes bacterium | reverse complement strand
GGCCGCGGCTGCGGCACCGGTGCCGGCGGCGGCCGACGAGCCGTCGTCGTCGGACCGGGTCGCCAGGAAGGCGATCAGCGCGCAGACGGCCACGACCAGCACGGTCGCACCGATGACCAGCGGGTAGGTCATCTTCCGCCGCTCCTGCGCCTGGCTCAGGCGGGAGTAGGGATCGGCGCCGCCGTGGGGGTCGCGCTTGCGGTTCGAGCCGGTCATGCCGGCACCTCCTGGGGGGATGGGTCGAGGGACGGCCCCGCGCCGGCGGCGAGGACCGAGCCGGCCCGCCGTTCCGCCGAGCGGGCGATGAGCACGAGCGTGGAGATGAGCACGAAGCCCACCCACGCCATGCCGGGGATGGACAGGAAGTGGAACTCCCAGATCCAGAGCGTGGAGCACGAGGCCTCGAGGCTGCAGGACGTGGAGACCGAGTCGGGGAACCGCTCGTGCAGGTAGTGGTAGGTGCTGATGGCGGCGCCGATCAGCGCGATCGGCAGCACGTAGCGCCAGATGCCGCGGTCCTTGCGGAGGGCGGCGATGCCGAGCACGACGACCAGCGGGTACATGCAGATGCGCTGGTACCAGCACAGGTCGCAGGGGACGAAGTGGCGCACCTCGGACATGTAGAGGCTCCCGAGCGTGCACGTGAGCGCCACACCGAACGCGAGCGGCAGGGCAGCGTCGGACACGGCGTCGCGGAGCGACTCGCCGCCCGGGCCCAGTCCCCGCGTGCGAGCCACGACGGCGAACACGACCGTGGCCGCGACGAACACCAGCCCGATGACGGCCAGCATGGCCAGGAAGAGGCTCACGGTGTCGTTCGACATCCCGGCCGAGGGTATCGGCAGCAACCCAGCGGACCGGCGGACGGGCCTCCCGCGCTGAGAAGCCCGCAAGGCGGCGGCTCCCCGAACTGACCACCGTTCGACCGAGACGCACTTGTAGGGTGCCGCCCATGTCCGTCTACGACGCAGATCTCACCGCCCTCGACGGCACGCCCGGCGTGCTCGCCGACCAGAAGGGCAAGGTCACCCTGCTGGTCAACGTGGCATCGAAGTGCGGCCTGACGCCGCAGTACACGCAGCTGGAGGAGCTCCAGCAGCGCTTCGGTGACCAGGGCTTCACCGTCGTGGGTGTGCCCTGCAACCAGTTCATGGAGCAGGAGCCCGGCACCCCCGAGGAGATCGCCACGTTCTGCTCCACCACCTACGGCGTGAGCTTCCCGCTGACCGAGAAGGTCGAGGTCAACGGCGACGACCGCATCCCGCTCTACGCCGAGCTCACCGCCGTGCCCGACGCGGACGACGGCACGGTCGGCGACATCCGGTGGAACTTCGAGAAGTTCCTGGTGGGCCGCGACGGCGACGTGATCGCCCGCTTCAACCCCACCGTGGTGCCCGACGATCCCAAGGTCGTCGGCGCCATCGAAGCCGCGCTCTGAGCGTCGCCGCCTGATCGCGGGCGACCGGCAGCACCGTGTCGCCAGGCCAGTTCGTCAGTTGGCTGCCGCCGCGGTCGCCGCCGACGCCGACCTCGACCGGGACCGCCGGACGAGCCACACCACCAGCGTCCGCAGCTCGGAGATCAGGAGCAGCGGCACCACGCTGAGCACGCAGACCAACCACTCCTCGCCCGACAGCGAGGTGGTGCCGAACACGTCCTGCAGGAACGGCACGACCACCACGAGCACCTGGGCGATGATCACGCCCGAGACGGCCAGCCAGAACGTGCGGTTGGTCAGGCTGAAGCGGTTGAACACGGACAGGTCGCCGGAGCGCACGATCAGCGCGTTCACCATCTGCAGGAACACGAAGGCGGTGAACGCCATCGTGAAGCCGGGGTCGTCCTCGATGGCCACCGCGGGCGACGAGTCCGTCCAGCCGGCGAGGATCCACATGATCGTGAGGGTCATGATCGCGGCGGTGAACACGATCGGCACCAGCCGCGCGCCCGACAGGATCCGCTCCTCGCGGTCGCGCGGCTCGCGGTCCATCACCCCCGGCCTCGGCGGGTCCATGCCCAGGCTCATGGCCGGCGGCCCATCGGCCAGGATGTTCACGAACAGGATCTGGATCGGGTTGAACGGCGCCGGGTAGCCGGCCAGGCGGGCCATGAGGATGGTCGCGATCGCGGCCACGTTCGTCGTCAGCTGGAACCGGACGAACGTGACGATGTTCTCGTAGATCGCCCGACCCCGCTCGACCGCCTTCACGATCGTGGCGAAGTTGTCGTCGGTCAGGATCATGTCGCCGGCTTCCTTGGTCACCTCCGTGCCGGTGATGCCCATGGCCACGCCGATCTCGGCCTGCTTCAGCGACGGCGCGTCGTTGACGCCGTCGCCGGTCATGGCGACGACCTCGCCGTTGGACTGCAGCGCCTTGACCACCCGCACCTTGTGCTCGGGCGACACGCGGGCGCACACGCCGATCTCCTCGATGCGCTCGGCGAGCTCCTCGTCGCTCATGTCGTTGAGCTCCGCGCCCGTCACGACCGAGCCCGGGATGCCGAGCTCGGCGGCGATCGCGCCGGCGGTCGTGGCGTGGTCGCCGGTGATCATCCGGACGCCGATGCCGGCGTCCTTGCACTCGGCGACCGCGGCCACCGCCTCGGGCCGGGCAGGGTCGAGGATGCCGATGAGGGCCTCGAGCGTGAGGCCGTCGATCTCGGCCGACAGGTCCATCGTGTCGTCCCCGTCGCCGGCCGTCGGGTCGACCCGGTGCTCGCCGAGCACCTTGGTGGCCACCGCCAGCACGCGCAGACCCTGGGCGCCGAGGGCGTCGTTGTCGTCCTGTGCCCGGCGTCGCCCGGCGGCGTCGAGCGAGTCGGTGCCGTCGTGCACGCGCCTGCGGTCGCACCGCGACAGCACGACGTCGGGTGCGCCCTTGACGACCAGCAGCGAGCCCTCGTCGCCGAGCGGGTGCAGGGTGGCCATGTACTTCACGGCCGAGTCGAACGGCACCTCGTCCAGTCGCGGTGCATCGTCGCGCAGCACGTCCGGGTCCAGACCGACCTTGCGCGCCGCCACCACGAGCGCCCCCTCGGTGGGGTCGCCGACCAGCTGCGGTTCCCCGTCGTCGCCGCGGCGGACGTGGGCGTCGTTGCAGAGCACCGCAGTGGTGAGCGCCCACCGCAACGTGGCGTCCTCGGCCGCGTCGTGGCTCGGCCGGCCGGGGTGCGAGCCGTCGGCGGCGCGGACCGCGCCGGCGTCGCCGTAGCCCAGTCCCTCGAACTCGTAGGTCCGGTCCGCGGCGATCACGCGGGTGGCGGTCATCTGGTTGAGCGTGAGCGTGCCGGTCTTGTCCGAGCAGATCACGGTGGTGGAGCCGAGCGTCTCGACCGACGCCAGCCGCTTCACGATCGCCCGCTCCTTGGCCATCCGCGAGACGCCGATCGCCAAGGTGACCGTGACCACGGCGGGAAGCCCTTCGGGGATGGCGGCGACCGCCAGCGCGACGGCACCGAGCACCGCCTCACCCACCTCGTCGCCCTGGGACAGCCCGACCAGGAACACCGCGAGCACCGCGATGCCGGCGATGAGGGCGAGCCGCTTGCCCAGCTTGTCCAGCTGCTGCTGCAGCGGGGTCTCCTGGTCCTCGGCGGCGCTGAGCAGGCCGGCCAGTCGGCCGACCTCGGTCTCCATGCCCGTGGACGTGACCAGCATCTCGGCGCGGCCCCGCGTGAGCGTGGTGTTCATGTAGCCGCAGTTGGCGCGCTCCGCGAGCGCCACCTCGCCGCCGTCGACCTCGATCACGTCCGTGGTCTTGTCGACCGGCACGGACTCGCCGGTGAGCGTCGACTCGTCGACCGACAGCGAGCTGGCGACCAGGAACCGCCCGTCGGCCGGCACGCGGTCACCGGCCTCCATCAGGACGATGTCGCCCGGGACGAGCTCGCGCGCCGGCACCTCGAGCGCGCCGCCGTCGCGTCGCACGCGGACGACGACCTCGAGCATCTCCTGCAACGCGGCCAGCGCGTCGTCCGCCCGGGACTCCTGCACGTAGCCGAGCACCGCGTTGATGAGCAGCACGACCGCGATGACGATCGGGTCCTTGAGGTCCCCGACCGCGGCCGACACGACCGCGGCGCCGATCAGGATGAAGACCAGCAGGTCGTTGAACTGGTCGAGGAAGCGGAGCCAGGCCGGCCGCTTGGGCGCCTCGGCCAGCTCGTTCAGGCCGTAGCGCTCGGTGCGCTCGGCCACCTCGGACGAGCTGAGGCCGCGGGACGGCTCGACCTCCAGTCGCTCGGTCGCCGCGTGGCCGGAGATCCGGTACCACGGCACCTGAGCGCCGGCGACGTCGGGTTGGTGGGCGGTGGGCACGTCGGGGCGGGGCTCGGCGGGCATGGTCGCAGGAACCTACCCGAGCGAGGCCGCGCCCCGGACGCGGGACGGGCCCCGGGCCCGCGCCCCGGGGGCGGGGACGCAAGGGC
>JAEZAI010000540.1 GCA_023427825.1 Actinomycetes bacterium | reverse complement strand
TCCGACAGGGGTTGCGGTCGAGCCATGCGCGGGAGGCTACGCCCGCCGGCCGGTCCGCGGTCGGCCGACGTCGGGGGCCCTTCGACGCACCCGGCTCGACCCGTGGCGGGCGCTAGGTTCGCCGCCCATGGAGCTGAGCTGTGCCTTCCCGCCCCGTCCCGACCTCGTCGAGCTGGTCGTACTGGCCGAGGAGCTCGGCTACGAGCGGGCGTGGGTGTACGACTCGCCCGGGCTCTACGGCGACGTGTGGATGGCGCTGGCGCGCTGCGCGGACGCCACCTCGCGGATCGGGCTCGGACCGGGGGTGCTGGTCCCGTCGCTGCGGCACCCCATGGTCAACGCGGCGGCGACCGCGGAGCTGGCCCGACTGGCGCCGGGCCGGGTGGCGGTGGCGCTCGGGACCGGCTTCACGGGTCGGTTCGTGATGGGTCAGCAGCCCATGACGTGGGCCGCGACCGAGGAGTACCTGCGTCAGTTCGTCGGACTGCTGCGGGGCGAGACCGTGGAGATCGACGGCGCCGTCTGCCGGATGATCCACCCCGACGGCTTCGTGGCCGACCGGCCGGGGGCCGTCGACGTGATCGTCGGCGCCAACGGGCCGAAGGGCCGCGGTGTGGCGGCGGCGATCGGGGCCGACGGCGTGATGTCGATCTTCGGCGGTCAGGAGGGCTGGGATCGCTGCGCGCTGCTGGGCTACGGGACCGTGCTCGAGGACGGCGAGCCGCTCGACTCGGAGCGGGTGATGGACGCCGCCGGGCCGGGCGGCGCCGTGGTGTTCCACGGCATGTACGAGGCGGGCCCGGAGCTGCTCGACGGGTTCGAGGGCGGCGCCACGTGGCGCGCCGCGATCGAGGAGTTCCCCGAGGCGGAGCGCCACCTGCACACCCACGAGGGCCACTTCGCCTTCATGACCGACCGGGACCGCGCCGCGGTCACGCCCGACCTGGTCGCCGCGACGACCTGGACGGGCACGGCCGACGACCTCCGGGCCCGGCTGGCCGACACCGAGGCGAGCGGCGTGACCGAGTTCGTGTACGCGCCGATGGGCTCGGACCCGGCACGCGAGCTCCGAGCCTTCCGCTCCCTCCTCGCTCCATAGGGGCGCCTCGCGGACAGCCCTCGTCGCCCTCCCGAGAGGAGAACCGGCGGGATCCGGCCGGCCGAGCACGGCGGGTTCAGAGGTGGAGCCACTCCGGCCAGGCCGTCAGCTGCTCGGTCACGTGCCGCGGGACGATCAGGTGCGCCCCGACCACGCCGTTGACGAGCTGCGTGACGCGGACGTCGCAGGCGAGCGAGAACAGCCGGTAGGCGTCGTGGTCGGTGAGGTCCGACCATTCGGCGACCCGGGCCGCCGCGTGGGTGATGACGTCCCGCGCCGCGTCGTCGAACGTCGTCCCGCACCCGAAGAAGATCGTCGCGTCCGGGGTGGCGGCCAGTGGGCGGTCGGTGTCGAGCTCCGGGCGGCTGGTCAGGCGGACCACGCCCCGCATCGCCATCTCGAGCGCCGTCTCCGTGATCTCGCCGTCGCCCTGCATGCCGTGGCCGTCGCCGATGAGGAAGCCCGCGCCCTCGGTGAAGGTCGGCAGGAACAGCCGGGCCCCTGCGACCAGCTCCCGGCAGTCCAGGTTCCCGCCGAACGGACCCGGCGGAACGGTGTCGAGCGGTCCGAGCGCCGGGTCGGGTCGCACGGCGAGCACGCCGAAGAACGGGCGCAGCGGCAGGATCAGGCCGGACCGCAGCGACAGCACGCCACGCTCGGCGTCGACGTCGATCAACTCCACGTCGTAGGCGCCCTCCAGGCCCGGGACGCCGTAGCCCTCACGCACGCCGTTCCACCCCGCGGCTGCGTCGGGTTCGATCTCGAGCAGGTCCACCTGGAGGGTGCAGCCGACCGGGTGGTCCTCGACCGTGATCGGCCCGAGGACCGGATGAGGCCCGAGCCACTCCCGACCCTCGGCCTCGATGGCCAGCATGGCCGGTCCGAGCCGCTCGTACGTGTCGAGGCCGAGCGGTGTGCGGGTGAGCGTGCGGACGGCGAACGCCTCGCCGGAGCGCACGGTCGCCACCGACGGGACGGCGCCGTCGAACACGCCGGGCTGCACGGTCGCTGGGGTCGAGGTCAGCTCGCGGAGGGCGGTGCCGCTCGTCGAGTGGGTCACGCCGGCGACCGTACGCACCTCGCGATCGCCTGTGAACCGCAGCGGAGCAGAGTTCACGCGCCGTTGACGATCACCATCGGTCGCCGACCAGCAGAGGATCTCCGCTCCCAGAACCGACGAGGGATGCCGTTGTGCACCCCTCTCCTTAGAGGTCGAAGAAGGGGTCCTCGATCTGGGGGCGGGACGGCTCCGCGCCGTCGCCCGGCTCCTCGTCGTCGTCCAGGCCGTCGACCCAGGCCGCGTAGCCCGACTCCTCCAGCCGGTCGGCCAGCTCGGGTCCGCCGGACTCGAGGATGCGGCCCTTGGCGAAGATGTGCACCACGTCGGGGTGCAGCTCCTCCAGCAGGCGCGAGTAGTGGGTGATCGCCAGCACGCCGAGCGGCTCGCCGCCGTCCAGGCCGCCGGCGGTCGCGGCCTCGATGCGGCGCGACACCGCCCGCAGCGCGTCCACGTCCAGACCCGAGTCCAGCTCGTCGAGGATCGCGATCTTGGGTTCCAGCACGCCGAGCTGCAGCGTGTCGTTGCGCTTCTTCTCGCCGCCCGACAGGTCCACGTTGAGCGGACGGTCCAGGAAGCGCTGGTCGAAGTCGATCAGGTCGGCCTCGCGCTCCAGCCGGGCCGGCACGAGCGCCGGGTCGCGACCGGCGGCGGCGTACGCCTCTTGCAGCACCTCGGCGACCCGGACGCCGGGCACCTCCGTGGGGTACTGCATGGCCAGGTACAGGCCGGTCCGCGCCCGCTCCCACGTGGGCAGCGCCAGGAGGTCGACGCCGTCGAGCGTGACCGAGCCGCCGGTCACCGTGTAGCCGGGCTTGCCCATGAGCACGTGCGACAGGGTCGACTTGCCGGACCCGTTCGGCCCCATGACGGCGTGGACCTCACCCGAGCGCACGGTCAACGTGACGCCCTTGAGGATCTCCCGTCCGCTGACCTCGGCGCGGAGGTCGTCGATCACCAGCTCGCTCACGACACGGCCTCCCCGTGGTCGGACCCGGGCGACACGACGTCGACGTCCACCAGGACGCGACCGTCGACGACGCGGGCGGTGTAGGCCGGCACGGGTCGGACCGCCGGCAGCGTCAGCGCGTCGCCGGTGCGGAGGTCGAACTCGCTGCCGTGCTTGGGGCACTCGATCGTGCAGGCGTCCTCGTCGACGATGCCGCCGGACAGCGACACCTCGGCGTGGCTGCACGTGTCACCGATGGCGTACACGTCGTCACCGATGCGCACGACCGACACCTTGCGACCCGCCACCTCGAACGCGGTCCCCTCGAGGTCCTCCAGGTCCTCCAGCGCGGCGACGTCCACCGATACGACCTCGGACGGCCCGGCGCTCACGACGCCACCGTCCGGCCCAGGGCACGGTCGAGGGTGCGATCCATGCGCTCGGAGATCGTGCTCACCAGCGCCGGGACCGGGAAGTCGTCGAGCACCTCGTCGAAGAAGCCGCCCACGACCAGGCGGTCGGCGACCGACGTGGGAACGCCACGGGACTCCAGGTAGAAGCGCTGGTCGGGGTCGACCGGCCCGACGGTCGAGGCGTGCGAGCAGTGCACGTCGTTGTTCTCGATCTCCAGGTTCGGCACCGACTCGGCCCAGGCGCCGTCGGACAGCTTGAGGTTGCGGTTCGTCTGGAAGGCGTTCGAGCCGCGGGCGCCGGGGGCGATCCGGATGAGACCGGTGTACACGGAGTGCGACGTGTCGGCGACGCCGCCCTTGAACAGCAGGTTCGACGTGGTGTCGGGCGCCTCGTGCGCCTGGAACGTGCGCAGGTCGAGCATCTGGTCGTCCTCGCCCAGGTAGACGCTGGACAGGTTGCCGGTGGCACCGCGGCCCTGCAGGCGGCAGTCCAGCCGCAGGCGTGCGTAGTCGCCGCCGAGCGCAGCGACCCCGACGTCGAGCGTGGCGTCGCGGTCGACGGTGGCGTTCAGCGAGCCGAGCTGCCACACCGACTCGGCCAGGTCCTGCAGCACCGCGTGGCGGAACCGACCGGCGGGCGCCACGGTCAGCTCGGTGACCGGCGCCACCAGGCTGGTCACGTCGTCCGAGAGGTGCACCTCGACGAGCGACGCCTCGGCGTTCTCACCCAGACGGACCGACAGCCGGGGGAACGTGGCGATGCCGTCGGTCGCCACGAAGCTCACGACGGCGAACGGGCGGTCGACCACGACCCCCGCCGGCACGTCGAGGACGACCGGCTCCACCGACAACCCGTCGTTCCACGCCGCGAACAGGTCGACCGGGTGATCCGCGGCGTCGCCCAGCACGGCCTCGGCCTCGACGGCGTCGTCGTGGCTGGAGCCGAAGCGAACCCCGGCGTCCCACGGCGCACCCTCGGCCTCGGCGTGCACCACGCGGCCGTCGACCAGCACCACCAGCCCCGACAGCGGGCCGAGCTCGGCGAGCACCTCGCCGACGGCGGGTGGCACGTCGACCGACCCCGGCTCGACGGGTTCGGCGTCAGCGGCACGGAACCGGTGGAGGTCGAGCTCGGCGATGCGGCTGTAGCGCCACTCCTCGGCCTCGTCGCTCGGCAGCGGCAGATGGCCGGCTCGATCCAGGCCGTCGGCGCGCCGGGCGCGCAGCCAGTCGGGTCCGGGCAGGTCCGCGACGACGAACGGCGGCGCGGCGTCGGCGCTCGCGGCGGGAGCGGTGTCGGGAGTGGCCACGGGCCAAATTTACACTACGGCCGTAGTGCATATTCAGCCGACGGCCCGGGCGGACGTCACTCCCGCGACCCTCCACATCCGGCGCCGGTCCGGCTCGCCCGCCGGAGATTGCCCTACTTGCGGCGGAAGAACCGCTTCCAGCCCCGGTTGTCGCGACGGGCCTGTTCCTGGCGGTCGGCGTCGACCTCCGCCCGGACCCGCGGCACCGCCGCGTTGACGATGTCCTCGGCCTCGTCGAGCAGCGCCGCGATCGACGTGTCCTCGCCCAGGCTCGGCGGTTCGGGCGGCGTCGGGGGCACCACGAGCGTGCCATGGGCCCAGTTCACGTCCGCCAGCCGGGGCGTGAACGCCGCGCAGTCCGCGGGGCACCGCCACGGCGCCTCGGGCGCGAGGTCCAGGTCGCACTTCCGGACGGTCT
>JAEZAI010000519.1 GCA_023427825.1 Actinomycetes bacterium | reverse complement strand
GGTCGCAGCCGGTCGCGAGCTCGCTGCCGCCGGCCAGGCACCAGCCGTGGACCTGGGCGATGACCGGCTTGGCCAGGTCCCAGATGCCCATCCACGCGTCGGTCACGTGCCGGGGCCAGTAGCCCTCGCCCTCGGCGGTGAAGTAGGGCGGCTCGGTGCCCTCGTTCCCGTCGCCCAGCTCGTAGCCGGCGCTGAAGCAGCTGCCCGCACCTCGGAGGATCGACACCCGCACCTCCGGATCGCCGTCGGCCGCCTGGAGCGCGTCGAGCACGCCGCCCCGGACCGCGTGGTTGAGGGCGTTGCGCTTCTCGGGCCGGTTGAGCGTGATGCGGCGCACGCCGGGCAGCGGCGTGTCGACCAGCACGGCGTCGGACATGTGGTTCCTCCGGTCGTCGTCGAGGCGGGCGGTTCCCCCGGGTACACCCCCGGACGCATGCCCCAGGTCACGGTACGTTCCCGTCAAGGTCCGTGCCGCGGGCGCCGACACCACTGGCCATGCACCGTCAGTCCTCCGCGCCCGATGCGGCGCGCGCCCAGTCCCACAGCTTCCGTGATGCTGTTCCGGGCGATTTCCCCCGGAACAGCATCACAGAACGCCGGCGCCGCGGGCCCGGCTCCGGCCCGCTGCGAGCCCTCGCCATCCTGGCCGCGCTCGCGGTGACCGCTGCGCTCGCCGCCTGCACCGCCGCCCCGCCGGCCCCGTCGGTGGCAGGGGACCGGGCGATCGTGTTCCCGGTCGCCGCCAAGGTGAAGTACTCCGACTCGTTCGGCGCGGCCCGCTCCGGTGGACGCACGCACGAGGGCCAGGACCTGATGGCCCCCAAGCACACCCCGGTCGTGGCGGCGGTCGACGGGACGGTCACCTCGCTGAACTGGTCCAACAGCGGTCTGTCGGGCAACTCGCTCACGATCACCGACGCCGACGGCTGGCGCTACGTCTACATCCACCTGAACAACGACTGGCCCGGGACCGACGACGGCAGCAACGTCTACGAGCGGGCCTTCGCCGACGGGATCGTCAAGGGCCAGAAGGTCAAGGCCGGCGAGGTCGTCGGCTACGTCGGCGACTCCGGGAACGCCGAGTCGACCGGCGCCCACCTCCACTTCGAGATCCGGCGCCCCGACGGCTCGGTCATCAACGCCTACAACTCGCTCCGGGCGTCGACGTCCTACGTCCGCACCGAGGCGCTCCGGGTCGCGGACGCTCCGACGGGCTCGCTCGACGCGGTGGCCCGTGGCGGCGGCTCGGTGGACGTGTCGGGCTGGGCGATCGACGCGCACGTGAACACGCCGGTCAAGATCAGCATCTACGTCGGCGGCAACCCGGTCCGCACGGTGACGGCGAACGTCGAGCGCCCCGTCCTCGCCGGATTCGGTCGGGGAACCGCCCACGGGTTCGTGGCCAACTCCGTGGTCGCCCCGACCGGGGCGTGGGTGTGCGCGATCGCCCACAGCATCGGCGGCGGCGGCTCCACCCGGCTCGGCTGCGCCGTCGCGGGCTGACCCGGACCACAGCGCCCGGATCGGATGAGGAGCGCGGAGCCCGGCGGTAGCGTCCGCGCGTGGCTGCTGCTCCGTCGCTCGATCCCCGCACCCCCGTCCTCGTCGGCGTCGGCGAGGCCCACCGGCCCGTCGACGGCTCCGGCGCCGTCGAGCCGCTCGAGCTGATGGTCGAGGCGGCGCTGGCCGCCGGGGACGACTCGGGGGCGCCCGGGCTCCTCGGCTCGGCGGCGATGGTCGCCGTGCCCGAGGGCAACTGGTCCTACCCGGACCCCGGGCGCCTGGTCGCGGCGCGGATCGGTGCCACGGCCGCCCGTACGGTCCGCGCCGACGTGGGGGTGCCCCAGACCGCGCCCCTGGCCGTGGCGCTGGACCGCATCCGCCGGGGGGAGCTCGACGTCGCACTCGTCCTCGGCGCCGCGGCGATGGCCAGCTCGGTGGCGGCCCGGCGTGCGGGCGCCACGATCCCCGAGACCGAGCAGGACGGCGCGGTCCCCGACGAACGGTGGTCGCCGCAGGGCGAGATCATGGCCGACGCCGAGGTGCAGGCCGGCATGTGGGCGCCGGTCGAGCAGTACGCGTGCATCGAGAACGCGTTGGGCCACGCGGAGGGGCAGCCATTCGAGGAGCAGCTCGACGACATCGCCGAGCTGTGGGCGGCGTCCAACCGGGTGGCGGGGCAGAACCTGCTCGCCGCGTTCCCCGAGCCTCGCACCGCGGCGGAGCTGAGGGTGGCCGGTCCGGACAACCGTCCCCTGTCGTCGCCGTACGCCAAGTGGCACGTCAGCCAGTGGTCGGTGGACCAGGCCGCGGCGCTGATCCTCTGCTCGGCCGGCGCGGCGCAGGCCGCCGGCGTGCCGGCCGACCGGTGGCTGTTCCCGCACGCGTGCGTGGAGTCGGAGCACATGGTCTCGCTGTCGCGCCGCGCCGAGCTGCACCGGTGGCCGGCCATGCGCGTGCTCGGCGACGCCGTGGCCGCCCACCTCGGCCGGCCGCTGCGCTCGATCGAGGTGCAGGAGATCTACAGCTGCTTCCCCGTGGCGGTGCGCGTGC
>JAEZAI010000137.1 GCA_023427825.1 Actinomycetes bacterium | reverse complement strand
GTCTCCAGGGTGACGCCACCGATCGTCAGCCGGTAGCCGACGGTCACCGCGACCAGTGCGACCGAGAGCATCGCGAGCAGCTCCATGGTCGCGGCCGACAGGAACGCCACCTTGAGCGTGCGCATGACCGCCAGGCGGTACTGCTCGGCGACCGCCCGCACCCGTCCCACCTGCGCCTCGGCCCGCCCGAACAACCGAAGCGTGGGGAGGCCGACGAGCACGTCGTGGAAGTGCCCGGCCAACCGCTGCAGCGTGGCCCACTGCCGGTTCGTGCGGTCCTCGGCGAGCTTGCCGATCAGGACCATGAAGACCGGGATGAGCGGGATGGCCACCATCAGGATGACCGCGGAGGCGACGTCGGCCAGCAGGATGCGAGCGCCGGCGGCGAGCGGGACGATCCCGGCCAGGCACAGGGCCGGCACGTAGTAGCGGATCCAGGGGTCGAGGGCGTCGACGCCGTCGGTGACCAGCGTGGTCACCCTCGCCGGCGTGGCGAGCGCGGCCCCGGGTTCGTCGAGCGCGAGCGAGTGGCGGCCCACGCGATCGGTGATGGACCGACGTGCCCCGGCGGCGGCGATCGACGCCGACACCTCGGTGGCCCACCGGAGTCCGAAGCGCACGAGCGCGACGGCCGCCAGCGCAGCGGCGAGCGGCGTGACCGCGCTGAGGTCGCCGTCGATCAGGTGGGGGAGCTGTCGTCCGATCGCCTCGGCCTGGGCCAGGACGACGACGGTGGCGACGACCGCCAGGCCGGCGCAGACGACCAGATGTCGTCGCAACGAAGGGGCCAGCTGCAGCAGCGCAGGATCGATCGGTCCACGCCGAGGGCGGCGGGGATCCGCATCGAGCGGATCGCCGCCGTCGACGACGGGTCGGACCGGTTCGGGCACCTGGCGATGCTAGGACGAGGCGGCAGTCCGGCCTCAGCCGGCGCCGACGTCGTCCCGGTCCATCGGGGCGGGTCCGTGATGTCCCGGACGGCCGGATCCGATGGGAACTGGGATGTGGCTGCGGGCGATGCGTTGCCGGAACACCCAGTAGCTCCACGCCTGGTAGCCGATCACCACCGGCGTGACGAAGAGGGCGAGCACCGACATGATGCGCAGCGTGTAGTCGGTGGAGCTCGCGTTCTCCACGGTCAGGCTGAACGCGGGGTCCGTCGTCGACGGCATCACGTCGGGGTAGAGCGAGCCGAACAGGGCGACGACCGCGGCGGCGATCGCGACGCCGGTGCCCACGAACGCCCAGCCGTCCCGGTCGGCCCGCTCCGCTGCCGCAGCGCCCACGAGCGCCACCGCCGCGACCAGCACCGGCACCCACGTCCAGGTCTCGCCCCGGGCCACCTGGTTCCACACCAGGAACGCGCCGCCCGCCACCACCGCCACCGGGCCGAGCAGCCGGGCGGCCGCCCTCGCCCGGTCGCGCACCACGCCATCGGACTTCAGGGCCAGGAAGTTGGCACCGTGGACGGCGAAGAGGGTGGCGGTGACCGCACCGCCGAGCAGGCCGAACGGGTTCAGCAGCGTGAGGAGCGACCCGGTGAAGTCGCCGCGCTCGTCGATCGGGACGCCGGCGACGATGTTGGCGAACGCCACCCCCCAGAGGACCGCCGGCACCCACGAGCCGAACGCGATCGCCAGGTCCCACCTCGAACGCCATCGAGGATCGTCGACCTTCCCGCGGTACTCGAACGCCACACCCCGGACGATGAGCGCCACGAGGATCAGGAACAGCGGCAGGTAGAAGCCCGAGAACAGCGTGGCGTACCAGTTCGGGAACGCGGCGAACGTGGCGCCGCCGGCGGTGATCAGCCAGACCTCGTTGCCGTCCCACACCGGCCCGATCGTGTTGATCATCACGC
This sequence comes from Actinomycetes bacterium, assembly GCA_023427825.1. GTDB lineage: Bacteria > Actinomycetota > Acidimicrobiia > Acidimicrobiales > Microtrichaceae > Dermatobacter. Next base: position 6,187 of record JAEZAI010000137.1, on the reverse strand, counting down.
GGCGGTCGACCTCGGTCGCCGTCCGGTCGCGGTCGCGGCTGAGCGGGTGCAGCAGCATGCCGACGCCGAAGTCGAACCCCTCCAGGAAGAAGTAGCCGATCCACAGGACGGCGATGACGACGAACCACAGGTCGGCCAGGTCCACGGTGGCTCCTCAGTAGGCGAAGGCGAGCGGCTCGCCCTCGCGGTCGTCGTCCGTGCCGTCCCGTTCGACCGGCATCGTGCCCGCAGGGCCCTTGCGGACGTACCTGGCCAACAGGGCGATCTCCACCACGGCGAGCGCGCCGTACAGCAGGGTGAAGCCGACCAGGCTGAGCAGCACCGTCGGCGTGCTCACGCTCGTGCTGACCGCGTCGGCGGTGAGCAGGCGGATCTCGAGCAGGCCGTCCGGGTTGGGTGCCACCACCCAGGGTTGGCGGCCGATCTCGGTGAAGATCCAGCCGAAGACGTTCGCCAGGAACGGCGTCGGGATCACCGCGATCGTGGCGGCGGGCAGCCATCGCCACCGCGGCACCTGGCGGCCGCGGCTGGTGACGAACAGGGCGAACACCGCGCCGAAGGCGGCGACGGCGCCGAAGAAGATCATCAACCGGAAGCCCCAGTAGGTGATCATCAGGTTGGGGATGTAGTTGCCGTCGCCGTAGCGCTCCACGTACTGCCGCTGCAGGTCGTTCACGCCCTCGATCTGAGAGTCCAGCCGGTCGGTGGCGAGCAGCGAGAGGCCCTGGGGGATCTCCCACGTGCGGAGGTCGCAGTCGTTCTCCAGGTTGCCCACCGCGAAGACCGAGAGCCCGGGGCCCGTCTCGGTGTCGCACAGCGCCTCGGCGGCCGCCATCTTCATGGGCTGCTGCTCGAACATCAGGCGGGTCTGGAAGTGGCCGCTGACGGCGACCGCGATGCCGGCGGCGAAGGTCACCCAGATCGAGCTGCGCAGGCCCTTGCGCAACGCCGTGACGTCGCCGTCGCCGAGGACCTCACGGCGCCGCATCAGGAGCCACGCCGAGATGGCGCCGTCGAACACCGCCGAGGTCATGAACGCCCCGGCGATCACGTGGGGATAGGCGGCGAGCGTCGTGGAGTTGGTGAGCACCGCCCAGATGTCGACCATCTCGGCCCTGCCGGAGTCGGGGTTGAACACGGCGCCGACCGGATGCTGCATCCAGGAGTTCGCCGCCACGATGAAGTACGCCGACGCGGTCGTCCCGATGGCGGCGGCCCAGATCGTGGCCAGGTGCAGGCGGGGGGAGAGCCGGTCCCACCCGAAGATCCACAGGCCCAGGAACGTCGACTCGAGGAAGAACGCGACGAGCGCCTCCATCGCCAGCGGCGCGCCGAAGACGTCGCCGACGAACCGGGAGTAGCTCGCCCAGTTCATGCCGAACTGGAACTCCTGGACGATGCCGGTGACCACACCCAGGGCGAAGTTGATGAGGAAGAGCTTCCCGAAGAACTTCGTGAGGCGGAGGTACTCGTCCTTGCCGGTGCGGTACCAGGCGGTCTGGAACACGGCGACCGTCAGCGCCAGCCCGATCGTGAGCGGCACCATCAGGAAGTGGTACACGGTCGTGATGCCGAACTGCCATCGGGAGAGTGACAGCACGTCCATGGTTCGTGCGCTCCTGACGGCCGTGCACCCCGATCGTCGTGCGATCGGACCTGGCGATGGGAGGGAATGCCGCCGTCGCCTCCGACGATAGGCAGCCTGCGGCCGGCGGTACGGTCGCGCCGGCGTGACCCTCGTCGCATCGGCCGGTGCCGGTCAGATGGTGGGGGGCCGGTCAGATCGTGGGGCGGTGGCGGTCAGATCGTGGGGCGGTGGCGCTCGACGATCGCAGTCAGGTCGAGGCCCGGCGGGAGGGTGCCGAAGGCCCGGTGGCCGGGACGGTCGGGGTCGAGTCGGGAGGCGCAGAAGGCGTCGGCGACGAACGCGGGGGAGTGGCGGACCAGCAGCGACCCCTGCAGCACGAGGGCCATGGTCTCGACGATCGACCGGGCCCGCAGCTCGGCGTCGTCGACGTCGGCCAGCTCCTTGCGCAGGGCGACCGCCGCGGCATCGAGGCGGGCGTCGGCCCCGGCGGCGAGGTCGATCTCGGCCCAGTACGCCTCGACCGACTCGGGCGCCTTGAGCATCGCCCGGAGCACGTCGAGGCACATCACGTTCCCCGACCCCTCCCAGATCCCGTTGACCGGGCTCTGGCGCAGCAGCCGCGGCATGTCGGTCTCCTCGACGAAGCCGACGCCGCCCAGGCACTCCATCGCCTCGGCCGCGTGGACGGTCGCCCGCTTGCAGGTCCAGTACTTCACGACCGGCGTGGCCAGGCGGGCGAACAGCTGCTCGGCCGGATCGTCGGGTGCGTCGAAGGTGGCGGCGAGCCGGATGGCCGCCGCGGTGGCGGCCTCGGACTCGAGCGCCAGGTCGGCGACGACGTTGGTCATCAGCGGCTGCTCATCGAGCGTCCGGCCGAACGCCGCCCGGTGGTGGGTGTGCCAGGGCGCCTGGGCGACGCCCTGGCGCATGACGGCGGCCGACCCGAGCGTGCAGTCGAGGCGCGTGTGGTTGACCATCTCGATGATCGTCCGGACCCCGCGACCCTCCTCGCCGACCATCAGCGTCCACGTGTCGAGCATCTCGATCTCGGACGAGGCGTTGCTGCGGTCGCCCAGCTTGTCCTTGAGGCGCTGGATCCGGATCGGGTTGCGGCTGCCGTCGGGCCGCCACCGCGGCATCCAGAAGCAGCTCAGGCCGTCGGGCGCGTTCGCGAGCACCAGGAACCCGTCGGACATCGGCGCCGAGCAGAACCACTTGTGACCCGTCAGAAGGTGCTCGCCGCCCGGGCCGCCGGCGCCGACCGGCCGGGCGACCGTGGTGTTGGCCCGGACGTCGGAGCCGCCCTGCTTCTCGGTCATCGCCATGCCGACGGTGATGCCGGCCTTGGTGTCGATCGGGCGGTTGGTGCCGTCGTAGGAGTGCGAGACGAGCTGCGGCAGCAGTCGCTCGGCCATGTCGGGCTGGTGGCGCAGCGCCGGGACCGACGAGTACGTCATGGAGATCGGGCAGATGTGGCCGGCTTCGACCTGGTACCAGGTCGTCATGCCCGCGGCCCGTGTCACGTGCGGCGCGGGCCGGTCGTCCGCCCACGGCGAGGCGTGCAGGCCCGCCTCCACGGCCGCGCTCATGAGGTCGTGGTAGGCGGGGTGGTAGTCGACGACGTCCAGGCGGTTGCCGTAGCGGTCGTGCGTGCGCAGCACGGGCACGTGGGTGTTCGCCTGGCGGCCGCGCTCCTGCCACGCCGGGTCGCCGGCTCGGCGACCGATGAGCGAGAGGTCCTCCAGGTTGGCGGCGCCGCCGTGGCGCTCGACCGCCTCCACCAGGGCGGTGTTCGTCGCGAACACGTCGTGGCCCTGGAGCGGGGGCGGCTGGTTGGTGACCTCGTGCGTGTCGAACCAGCTCGTCATGTCGTCACCCTACGACTGCCTCCCGACCCCGCTCCTGCAGTCCCGCCGAACGGTCGTTCACCGCCTGAGGGATCGCGTGTACCGTTCCTTGAACGACGTTCGGCCGTGGGGGCCGGACACCCGAGAAGGGGGCGATGAACATGCACGAGGCAGACACCACCACCGTGGCCGACGCACGTGGGCTGACGGCCGAGGCTCGTCGGGGTCGGGCGATCCGCCGCAACGTCGCACTGGGCGGCCTCATCGGCGGCGCCGCGATCTTCAGCAGCGGCTGCACGCTCAGCGACATCTCGACGATCCTGTCGATCCTGCGGCTCCTCGGCATCGGCGGCTGAGCGTCGCCACGTCCGACACGCGGTCCACGGCCGCCCGGTCCGGCCCTCCTCGTTGCGCTCGGACGGGCGGCCGTGGCGCGTCCGGCGCGCTGCGACATCTCTCGGCGCAGCGTCGCGTCCCGGCCGCGCTGTGGCAGGCTGGAGGCGTCGCGACCTCGCTCGCAGCCGGACCGGCCGGCCACGCGGGGAGCGCACCGAAGGGGGTTCCCATGTCCACCGATGAGCAGATCCTCGGCCGTCACGACGTCGACGACCTCGAAGCGATCCTCACCACGGTCAACACCGATGTGGACGAGGCGATCCACGCGGTCCGCGACAACGCGGACGCGATCTTCACGTGGGACTACGAGAAGGGCGCCCGCCCGGCGCTCAACAAGCTCTACGAGAAGGCCAAGCACTCGCAGTGGAACGGCCAGACCGACCTGGACTGGTCCCAGGACGTCGATCAGCAGCAGTTCGCCGAGATGATGGCGGACATGCAGCAGATGGAGTTCGAGACCCGCGGGGTGGACTTCACCGGCACGCCGTTCGAGAAGTGGGACCGCGCCGAGTGGGTCGAGCTGGCCCACCAGGTGCAGAACTGGTCGCTGAGCCAGTTCATGCACGGCGAGCAGGGCGCGCTCCTGTGCACCGCCAAGATCGTCGAGACGGTCCCGTGGATCGACGCCAAGTACTACGCCGCCACGCAGGTCATGGACGAGGCCCGTCACGTGGAGGTCTTCGCGCAGTACCTGGACACCAAGCTCGACGGGCACTATCCGATCAACGCCCACCTGAAGCTGCTGCTCGACGACATCATCAACGACAGCCGGTGGGACATGACCTACCTCGGCATGCAGATCATGGTCGAGGGCCTGGCCCTCGCCGCGTTCGGCATGGCCATGCAGACCACGCCCGACCCGCTGCTCAAGCAGCTGCTCCGCTACGTCATGAGCGACGAGGCCCGTCACGTGGCCTTCGGCGTGCTGTCGCTGCAGGAGTTCTACGCCGGGCTGACCGACGCCGAGCTGCTCGAGCGCCAGGAGTTCGCGTTCGAGGCCGCCGTGCGCATGCGCGACCGCTTCCTCCAGCAGGAGGTCTGGGACCGGATGGGCATCGACGTCCGCAAGGCGCTGAAGCTCTTCGACGTCCCCGAAGAGGTCAAGAACCAGGACCCGTTCCAGCAGCTCCTGTTCTCCAAGATCGTGCCGAACACCAAGAAGCTCGGCCTGCTCGACGCCAACGACGGTTGGCTGCGCAAGCGCTTCGACGTGCTCGGCGTGACCCAGTTCGAGGACTGGGCCGACACGGGCGAGGAGTACCTGGAGATGGACGCGGTCGCCCAGGACCGCGCCGCCGCTGCGTCGTAGGACGTCCGCCCGCTCCATGGTCGACCCGTCGGGGCTCGGGCTCTACGCACGCCGGCTCCGCCGGGTCGCGGTCGATCGCGTCGCCGGGGGCCCGGACGACGGGAGCTCGGGCGCGGACGAGGCGTCGCTCGAGGCGCTGTTCGCCCACGTCGCGCGGCGCCGGGTGGAGCGGTCACGTCCGGGCGCGCGGTCGGCGAAGTCCGGCGTCGTCGCCGAGGCGGCCCGACGATCCGACGGCGGTTGGCGGCTGCTCGAGGTCGAGGAGGTCGGGCCGACGCTCCGCCTGCTGCGGATCGAGCGACCGCCCGGCTTCGAGTTCACGGCCGGTCAGTACGTCAAGGCCGGTGTGGCGGGCGTCGGGCGGTCGAGCTTCTCGATCGCCTCGTCGCCGCACGATCCGTTCCTGGAGCTGTGCGTCGGCCTCCAGCCGGGCGGCAGGGTCAGCCCGGCGCTGTTCCGGCTCCGCCCCGGTGACGGGGTCGACCTGGTGCCACGGGCCAAGGGCCGCTTCGTGCTCGACCCCGCCGCGGACGTGCACCTCATGGTGGCCACGAGCACCGGCATCGGACCGCTGCGCTCGATGCTGCGCGACTCGCTCCACCGCGGCCTGCCGGGACGCTTCGTGGTGCTGCACGGCGCGAGCACGCCCGACCGGCTGCCCTACCGGACGGAGCTCGGCGAGCTGGCGCGGCGGGAGCGGCGGGTCGAGTACCGGTCGACGGTCAGCGGCAGCACCGGTGGGCTGCGGGCCGGGCGCGTGGACCCGCTCGCGGAGGAGGTCGCCGCGGACATGGATCCGGCGTCCAGCGTCGCCTACGTCTGCGGCCACCCCGGCATGGTCGACTCGGTGCGCTCGACGCTGTCGCGGCTCGGCCTCACGGTCCGCTCCGAGAAGTTCGACTGACGGCCGCCCTGCCCGTTCTGTTCCCAGCACGGCACCTGGACGGGTGCTGTCCGGTCTCGGGACATCGTGGACAGTTGATGTCGCGCAACATCGTTGACACCTGTGGTTGTGATCTCCGATTGGGTGGTCATGGCCGGAGAGGT
>JAEZAI010000310.1 GCA_023427825.1 Actinomycetes bacterium | reverse complement strand
GCCCGGCTTGGTCGTCGTGGTCGAGCCGCCCTTGGGCACGGTCGTGGTCGACGACCCGCTGGACAGCGCCATGTTCGAGTTCAGGATCTTCTGACCGGCGTCGGTCGGCGGGTACTTGCACGCCGCGTCGCCGGCGGTGGCCTTGCTCATGAAGTCGCGCCAGATGGTCGCCGGGAACGTGCCGCCCGCGACGCTCTGGCCCTTGTACGACTTCATCTCCTTGGGCTGCTCGTAGCCCATCCAGACCGACGTGGTCAGGTTGCACGTGTAACCGGTGAACCAGGCGTCCTTGGCGTCGTTCGTGGTGCCGGTCTTGCCGGCCGCCGGCGTCTTGAGCCCGGCCCGCGTGCCGGTGCCCTTCAGGATCACGCCCTGCAGGACCGTCGTGACGGTGTCGGCCACGTCCTCGCTGATGACCTGCTGCGGCTGCACCTCGGTGCCGGCGTCGAAGAGCACCTCGCCGTCCGCGTCCTCGATCCGCGTGATCACGTACGGCTCGATGTGGCGGCCGCGGTCAGCGAACGTCGAGTACGCGGACGCCATGTCCAGCACCGACACCTCCTCGGTGCCGAGCACGAGCGCGTAGACCGGATCGAGCTGGGCCCGGACGCCGAGCCGGGTCGCCATCTCGGCCAGGCGCGGCGGCGTCACGGTGTCGACGATGCCCGCGTAGACGGTGTTCGTGGACTGCCAGGTGGCCTCCTCGACCGACTGCACGCCGTGGTCGCCCTTGTCGTAGTTGCCGGGCTTCCAGAGCTTGCCGGGCTCGGCGAAGACGCTGGGGAACATCGTCGTCGCCGGCGCCCGGAAACGCGACTTGGTGGAGTAGCCCTCCTCGACGAACGCGGCGAGTGCGAACGGCTTGAACGTGGAGCCGGGCGCCCGGCCGGATCCACCGCCGGCGCTGCCGAGCGCCAGGTTCACCTTGTTGGCCTCGTAGTCGCGGCCGCCGACCATGGCCCGGATCCGGCCGTCCTTGTCGATGGCGACCAGGGAGCCGACCGGGCCGTCGGGCTGGTCGAGCGTCTTGTCGACCGCGTCGACGGCGTACTTCTGCAGCTTGGGGTCGAACGAGGTGTAGACCCGCAGGCCCTTGGTCTCGGCACCCGGCCCGAAGCGCTCCCGCAGCTGGGAGCGGACCCACTCGATCCAGAACTGCGACCCGAGCTCCTTGTACTCCACGTCGCCCAGGTCGGAGTGCTCCTCGGCCCGGGGCCGCACGGTGACCTCCTGCGGCTGGCCGGTCGGCGACGTCGGCTCCGAGTTCCACGGCACAGCGTTCGCGAACGCCGCCTGGTCCTCCGTGATGTAGCCCTCCTGGACCATGGCGTTCAGCACGGTCTTGCGACGGCGGGTCGCCTCCTCGGGGTCACGGATGGCATCCGCGCGCTCCGGGGCGCGGATGAGCCCGGCCATGTAGGCCGCCTGCGGCAGCGTCAGGTCCTTCACGCCGACCCCGAAGTACGCCCTGGACGCCGCCTCCACGCCGTAGGCGCCGCGGCCGAAGTAGACCTCGTTGAGGTATCGGGTGAGGATCTCGCGCTTGTCGAGCGTCTGCTCGAGCTTGACCGCCAGCACCGCTTCCTTGATCTTGCGGGTCAGCGTGCGTTCGGAGGTCAGGTACACCGACTTCACGTACTGCTGGGTGATCGTCGAACCGCCCTGCTTCGACTGACTGTTGCCCAGGATGTCCTGGCTGAAGGCGCGGGCGATGCCGACGGGGTCCACGCCGTTGTGGTCGAAGAAGTTGCGGTCCTCCGCCGACAGCACCGCCTGGACGAGCACCGGCGGGAGGTCGTCGTAGTCGACGACCACTCGCTCCTCGCTGGCCGAGAGGCGGGCCATGGAGTTGTCGAAGCCGCACTCGCCCGCCGGCACGTCGATGTCGCACACGAAGGTGGTCTCGGACTGGCGCTTGGCGGGCGGCAGCTCGATGGTGTTCAGCGCGGCCCAGACGCCCCCGACCGCCACGACGGCGAGGACCAGTGCGGCGTAGGCGAAGCGGCGCCAGCGCCAGAGGAAGCTCCGCTTCCTGGGACCCTCCGATCCGCCGTTGCCACCGCTCGAGCGGCTGGCACCGTTGCCGCTGCCGGACGCACCGCGACCCGGCGCGCGGCCCGAGGACGGCGCGGTGCCGCGACGAGGGCGTTCGGAGGGCGGAGGCGGGGCGGGCATGGGACGGTGCAGCCGATCCGCGCGCAGGGGCGCGCCGAACCGAGGGCGGCGACATTCTGCCCCGATCGCCCGTCAGGGTTCCCGCGGGAACCTGAGAACCGGCTGCGTCAGCCGCGCCGCCCCGCGCGGCAGCCGCGGCTCAGTCGCTCGCGGGAGGACCGACCGGCGTGATGTCGAGCAGGTGGTTCCAGCGGCAGCTCAGGCACACCTCGACCGTGTAGCACCGGAGTCCGCCGGCGCTGGCCCGGTCCGCCAGCTTGAGCAGCTCGGAGCGGCTGGCCACCACCCGTCCGCCCGACGGCATCCGTGGCCCGAACACGAAGCGGGCGAGCCGCAGCTCGTGCTCACCGCAGACCGGGCAGTCGTGACGGGCCCGCTGCGCGCAGTTCCGGCCCACGCGCAGCAGCTCGTGCTGGGCGTCGCACACCTCGGCCTGGGTCAGCTCGCCGGCGCGGTACCGGTGCAGCAGCCGGCGGCGCGCGAAGCGGTAGTCCACCGAGCCGGGTGTGGTCCCGGGACGTCCGCCGGACTCCGGCGCGAGGAACGGCACGGCCGCCAAGGGTACCGCCCACCGGTTGGGGAACACGGCCGCGGCCACGTCCTCGGGGCCGTCGGGAAGCGACCGCCGAGCGTCGCGACGGACCCGCAGACGGTCCACGACCCGCCAGGGCCGCTCCGCCAGACTGAGCGGCGATGGGTACCTCCGCCTCCGCGACCGGTCGACCGCGCCATCCGTCGGCCGGCAACCTCAGCTCGCGCCCGGCGCTCGTCCGCGACGCTGCCTCCCCCCACCAGCTCCCGCCCGCCAGCTTCCCGCACGGCGCCGACGCCGGCCGGGACCGGGTCCGGTTGGGCCCCGACCTGGACGACGAGGCGCTCGAGCGGCTGATCGGACCGGTCGACGGCAAGCGCGTCCTCGACCTCGGTTGCGGTGCCGGCGCGGCGACGATCGCACTGGCCCGCCGCGGCGCCCGCGTCACCGCCGTCGAGGCCTCCACCGCCCGGCTGGCACAGGCCCGTGCCGCTGCGGACGTGGCCGAGGTGCGGGTGGAGTTCCACCACAGCGACCTGGCCGATCTCGCCTTCGTCCGTGCCGACACCGTCGACCTGGTCCTCGCCGTGTACTCGCTCGCCGGCGTGCAGGACCTGGCCCGCGTGTTCCGCCAGGTGCACCGCGTGCTCACGCCCGGCAGCGCGCTGCTGATCTCGCTGCCGCACCCGTTCGCGACGATGCTCGAGGACGACCCCGAGCAGCCGTCGCCCTACCTCACGCGCACCGCATGGAGCGCGTCGCCGCTCGCGTGGCGGGCCGGTGGCGACGAGGGCGTGACCCACGTCCACCAGATCGGCGACGTCTTCACCACGCTGACGCGGTCGAACTTCCAGGTCGACGCCCTGCTCGAGCCCGAGCCGGTGCCCGCCCAGAGCATCCACTCGTCGTCGCTGCTCGAATGGGTGCCCCCGACGTTCGTGGTGCGCGCCCGCAAGCTCGGCATCTGACGCCACGGGATCTGCGGGTCGCAGCGGACACTCCTTGTCCGGGCGCGACCCCCATATCCCTGGTCAGGTGCGGGCGGCCCACCAGGCGTCGAGCTCGGCGTAGGCGCGCTCGTCGCCCAGCGGTCCGTGCTCCAGCCGCAGCTCGAGCAGGTGCTCGAGCGCCTGGCCGACCTCGCGTCCCGGCGCGATCCCCAGGTGCGTCATCACCTGCTGGCCGTCGAGGTCGGGGCGGATCGCTGCCAGCTCCTCCGACGCCTGCAGCGCGGCGATCCGCTCCTCCAGGTCGTCGATGCGCCGGTCGAGCGCCTCGGCCCGCTTCCTGTTCCGGGTCGTGCAGTCGGCCCGGGTGAGCGCGATCAGCTCGGGCAGCAGCGGCCCGGCGTCCCGGACGAACCGCCGCACCGCGGCGTCGGTCCACCCCATCTGGTACGTGTGGAACCGCAGGTGCAGGTAGACGAGCTGGGTCACGTCCTGGACCATCTCGTTGCTGAACTTCAACGCCTTCATCCGGTCGCGGGTCATGCGAGCGCCGACCACCTCGTGGTGGTGGAACGACACGCCCTTGCCGCCGATCGAACGGGTCTTCGGCTTGCCGACGTCGTGGAACAGCGCGGCCAGCCGCACCTTCAGCTCGTTGCGCGCCTTGGCCACCACGGCGATCGTGTGGCTCAGCACGTCCTTGTGGCGGTGGATCGGGTCCTGCTCCAGGCGCATGGCCGGCAGCTCGGGGAGGAACATGTCGGCCAGGCCGGTGTCGTGCACGAACCACAGGCCCTTGGACGGGTCGTCCACGACCACGAGCTTGCAGAGCTCGTCCCGGACCCGCTCCGCGCTCACGATCTCGAGTCGCTCCACGCCGCCGCGCACGGCCGCGACCAGCTCCTGCGTGGGCTCGAGCCCGTAGCGGGCGACGAAGCGGGCCGCCCGCAGCATCCGGAGGGGATCGTCGGAGAAGCTGATGTCGGGGTCGAGCGGCGTGCGCAGCACCCCCGACGCCAGGTCCGCCAGGCCACCGAAGGGGTCGATCAGCGCCGGCGTCGCGGACGTGACCTCGAGCGCCATCGCGTTGACCGTGAAGTCCCGGCGGGACAGGTCGACCTCGATGTCGGTCGTGTAGGCCACCTGCGGCTTGCGGCTGTCGGACGTGTAGGCCTCGGCCCGGTGGGTCGTGATCTCGTAGGTCCGGTCGCCGATCGTGCAGCCGATCGTCCCGAAGCGCTCGCCCTGGGTCCACACCGCGTCCGCGAACGGACCGACGATCGACTTGATCCGTGCCGGCTCGGCGTCGGTGGTCAGGTCGACGTCGTCGCCGATGCGCTCGGCCGCCACGCCGTCGGCCACGAACAGGTCGCGGACCACGCCCCCGACCAGGAAGAGCCTCGCCCCGTCCGCGGCGAAGCGGTCCGCCAGCGGGCGGACCTCGTCGAGCAGCTCACGCGCGCGGGCGGGGATCACGCTTCGAGGCTACCGATGCGCTCGCGCACGGCCGTCACGCGCTCGACGACGTCGTCGCCGGGTCCGCCGGCCGTGGGCGGCTCGGGGTGCAGGCGCTCGCCGAACAGCGCGCTCACCGTCGCTGCCGTGGAGTTGGCGATCGCCTCCAGGTCGTAGCCCCCTTCCAGGAACACGATGCGGCGGCCCGCGGGCACGAGGGCCAAGAGGTCCGCGACGACGTCGCCGTAGTCGCCGGAGGTGAGGCCGAGCTCGGTGAGCGGGTCGTCGCGATGGGCGTCGAACCCCGCCGACACCAGCAGCCAGGTGGCCCCGTGCGCCGCCACCGCCGGAGCGACCAGTTGCTCGAGCGACGTGCGGTAGTGGTCGCCGGTGGCGCCCGGCGGCATGGGCAGGTTCAGCGTGGTGCCGTGGCCCGGCCCGGCGCCGACCTCCCGGGCCATGCCGGTGCCCGGGTACAGGGGGTGCTGGTGCCAGCTCACGTAGAGCACCTCGGAGTCCCGGTAGAAGATGTCCTGGGTGCCGTTGCCGTGGTGCGCGTCGATGTCGACGATCGCCACCCGCTCCCCCGCCGCGACGAGCGCTGCGGCGGTCACGGCCACGTGGTTGTAGAGGCAGAAGCCCATGGCCCTGGTGGCGGTGGCGTGGTGACCGGGTGGCCGCGGCGCCACGAACGCGGCATCGGCCTGGCCGGCGACCAACCGCTCGACGGCGTCGACCCCCGCGCCCGATCCGAGCCGCGACAGCTCGGCCGAGCGCTCCGACACGACGGTGTCGCCGTCGATGTGCGTGCGGCCGGACCGGCAGAACTGCTCGATGCCCCGGACGAACGCGTCGGGGTGCACCCGCTGGAGCTCCTCGTCGGTGGCCGGGCGGGCGGCCACCCGCTCCACGGCGTCCTCCAGGCCGGCCAGGACGAGGCCATCGGTGACCGCCGTGAGCCGGTCCGGGCGCTCCGGGTGGAACGGTCCGGTGTCGTGGGAGAGGAAGCGGTCATCCGCGTAGACGAGCACCGACATCGCGCCCAGCGTAGTGACGCGTCGCCGCGCGGCCCTGGCCGCCGAGGTGCGGCGTCCGCCTCCGCCGGGGGACGGCGTCCACCGCCGCCGGGGTACGGCGTCCCCCCGCCGATCGGACCTATCGTTGGTGGCCGCCCGGATCGGCCTGCGCCCGCACGAGCACGGGCCCCTCGACCCGGACCGCACCCGTCCGAGACCGTCTGGAGCACCCGCAGGACCATGGCCAGCCGTCAGCTGCTGAGCGTCGGGGAGGACCGCTTCCGGGTGGGTCCCTGGCACGCTGACGACCGCATCGCCTACCTGGCGCTCCAGCCGCAGGTCCGCGAGCCGTCCGCCGAGGGGCTGCGGAGCTGCCTGGTGCGGATCGAGGAGGCCGGCTACTCGTCGGTGATCACCTCGGCCCTGCACCCCTCCGAGGCCGGCGCGTTCACCGAGGCCGGCTTCGCCGCGTACGACCGCCTCAAGGTCCTCGCCCCCGACCTGCGGGACCTGGATCCGCCCCGTCCCGAGCTCGCGCGCGGCGTCCGGCTGCGACGGGCGCGACGCCACGACCGTCCCACCGCGCTCTCGGTGGACGGCCGCGCCTTCCCCACCTTCTGGCGGCTGGACCGCGTCGCCATGGCCGAGGCGGAGCGCGCGACTCCGGTCACCCGGTTCCGCGTGGCCGCCCAGGGCGAACGGATCGTCGGGTACGCGATCACCGGACGCGGCGCCGGCCAGGGCTTCCTGCAGCGGCTGGCGACCGACCCCGACGTGGCCGGTCACGGCGTCGGCAGTGCCCTGGTCGTGGACTCGATGCGTTGGGCAGCCCGGCGACGGTGCCGCCGCCTGCTCGTGAACACCCAGCAGGAGAACCGCCGCGCGCTCGACCTCTACGAGCGGCTCGGGTTCCGGCCCACCACCACGGACCTGGTCGTCCTGCACCGCGCGATCCCATGAGGGTCCCGAGCGCCCGGATCCCGACGAGCACCGGCACGCCCCTGAGCGCCCGGGCTTCGTCGGCGCTGCTCGCGGGGCTGCTCGCACTGCTGCTCCCGCTCGCCGCGCCGGCGGGCGCCCGCTCGGGTCCCGCCGGGTCCGCCCGCCAGGACTCGACGACCATCCGGGTCACGTCGGTCACGCCGTGGGTCGAGCCCGACGGCGACTTCCGCGTGGAGCTGCGCATCGAGGGCGCGGTCCCGCCCGACGCCGTCATCCGCACGGCGGTGCACCAGCGGCTCCGGGCGTCGAGGTCCGACTCCCTGCGCGACGTGGTCGCCGACGCCGTCGCCGGCGAGGACCTGCCCGGCATGATGCAGTCCCCGGCGAGCCGCCCACTGGCCGAGCTCGGCGACCCCGCGGTCGGCGTGGTCGTGGACATCCCGATCCGTTCGGGTCGCTCGGGGTCCTCGGACCGCCTGCTGCTGCCCAATCCCGGCATCCATCCGGTGTCGGTCAGCGTCACCGACGCCGCGGGGGACGAGCTCGCGGCGTCGACCGTGTTCCTCAACCGGCTGCCCGAGGAGATGCCCACCACCGCGGACGGCGCGCCCGGCACGCTCTCGCTGTCGATGTTCAGCGTGGTCGACGGGCCGGCGGCGCTGACCCCCGACGGGCGGCCCGACCTGGACGACGCCTCGCGACGGTCGCTGTCCGAGGTGGCGTCGCTCGTCTCCACCGTCCCGCAGGCGCCGCTCACCCTCGCGATCCGACCCAACCTGCTCGACGCGCTCGCCCGATCGGAGGACCCGACCGACCGGGCGACCCTCGGCCGTCTACAGGACGCACTCCGGAGCCCCGGCGGCGTGGCCGTCGCCCGGATGCCGTACGTGGCCGTGGACACCGGCGGGCTGGTCGACGCACCCGACGGCGGCGCCGAGGTGCTCCGCCAGATCGCCCTCGGCAACACCGCCATCGAGGACGCGCTGGCGGTCGAGCCGGTCGGCGCGTCGTGGTACGGCGACGACACCGTCACCACCCCGGCGTTGGAGCTGCTGGATGCGTTCGGCGTGCGCCGCGTGGTCACCGCCGCGGACCGGCTCCGGCTCACGGATCGCGACCTCGAGCCCAGGACGGTGATGACGAGCGCGGTCGGCCTGACCCCGTCCGACCTGACCGCCACCGCGCCCGATCCGGGCCTCACCGACGCGCTCGCCGCGGACGTCGGCGTGGGCGAGCGGACGAACCGCATCATCACGACGTTGATGGCCACCTGGTTCACGGCGTCGACGTCCGAGGGTGCGTTCCCCGGCCCGAGCGCCGTCCTGTCGCTGCCGCCGTCCACCGACCCGGCGGTGCTCTCGGCCCTGCTCGGCGCGCTCGCCACGCCAGGTCCGATCACGACCGACCCCACGGCCGTCCCGACGTCGCCGGCGGTCGTCGACGGCGACCAGGTGACCGCGCAACTCCCGACCGCGGGCGCGGACCAGCGAACGGCCGTGCGCGGCGTGGCCGACACCCGCGCCCGGATCAACGGGTTCCGGTCGCTGGCGCCGACCGCCACGGCCGAGGCGTCCGAGTGGGAGCTGCTGGACGCACAGACGCTCGACCGCGCCATGTCGGCCGCCCAGCGCGACCGGTTCCACACGGCCATCGACGCCGACATCCGGGGGGTCACGGGCCGCATCGAGATGCCCAAGGCGCGTCGTGTGGTGATCACCGGCGAGAACCAGCAGATCCCGCTGCGCTTCCGCAACGACCTCCCCTACGACGTGGAGATCGAGCTCCGGATCCGCTCGGTCCGCCTCGACATCGACGGAGGTGACCGGCGACGCGTCACGCTCCACCCCGGGGAGAACCGCATCGACATCGCCGTCACCTCCAGGGCGCCCGGCGGCACGCTGCTGCGAATCGACGCCTCCTCGCCCGACGGCGAGCTCGCGCTGCCGTCCGTGGCGATCCCGGTCACCTCGTCGACGATCTCCGGCGTCGGCGCAGCGCTCTCGATCGTGTCGCTCCTGTTCCTCGCCGGATGGTGGTTCGTGTCGATCCGGCGCGACCGCCGACGGCGCCGCGAGGGACCCGACGACGGTCCGACCGGTGGCGCGGACGACCACGCGGACGACCGCAGGGGCGACGGGGGACCCGCCGCGGCGATCGATCCGGTCGAGGGAGCGGCGACCGCGGACGCCACCGACGCCGCAACCGGGACGGGCGCGGACGCGGAGCAACCGGTCGTGGAGCGCGGGGGGGGGGCCCGCCGGGGCCG
>JAEZAI010000293.1 GCA_023427825.1 Actinomycetes bacterium | reverse complement strand
TCCATGGACGTTGACACAACCATGCCGAACTCACCGTCCGGCGGCGGCTGGTAGCGAGTCACGCGGCACGTGAGGGAGAGCTGCGGTGCCGTCCGCTCTGGCGGTACTCACGCCAGGCGAGCGAGTTGGCCAACAGCATGTGGATCCACAGATCGGTCTCGTGGGCGCCGACCCGGTAGCTGCCGGAGCGGGTGCCCAGACCGAAGTCGAACTTCATCGTCTTGTTGCCCGACTCGATGTCGTTGCGGGTGCCGTAGAGCTTCCAGAACTCCTCGGTGTTGACCTGGCAGGAGCGGAGCTGCTCGGACATGTTGACCTTCGCGGAGTCCTTCGTCGAGCGGGTCGGGTCCTTTGCCAGCTTCCCCGCCGTGATCGCGGGGAGCGTCGCATCGGGGTCGATCACCACCCGGTGGTGACCGTGCTTGCAGCGCACGGTGCACTCCAACTCGAACTTGGACGAACCGTCCAGCTCTACGCGACGCACCTCGTTCACCTCGAGCACCCGCAGGCGATTGAACTTCACGGAACCCAACCACTCCTGGACTGCCAACTCCCAGGTCATGCCCGCCGCGACGTTGAACAGGTGGCGCTCGCCGCAGTCGATGCCGAGCTCGAACACCGCCGCAGCGGCGCCTACCTCGGTCTTGCGGAACCGTCTCCACTGGTCGCGCTTGCGGATCCCCTTCGGCTTGTTCAACGCCATCAGACCCATTGCACGAACGGCCTGATGGTGGACCCCGTGCATGGCCCCGTCGTAGACGAACAGACGGAAACGGTCGCCCACCCGGGCACGCAGGCGAGCAACCGCTGGCAGGACCGCCTCCATCTCCTGCTGCCCCTGGGCGTGAGCGATGTCGAGCATCACCCGCTGGCGCGCATGCTCGCCGCGGACACCCAGGAAGCAGAAGTTGTAACCCCACGAGTGCTTGTTGTGCGGGTCCGCATCGGCAACCACCCTCGGGATGCCGCACTTGGAGCGAGACTCCTCAACGGTGCGAACCTTCGACGCGGCTGCCCACCACGACCCGTCCGCCGCGACGATCTGGCCGATCTCGGGGGCATCCCAGGGCGAGTCGACCTCGGGCAACAACCCGATCTCCATCGCCAGCTCCGCCGCGAGGTCGCGGGCCAGCTCCTTGACCACCTCGGGCAGCCGTCCGCCCATCACCTTGTCGCGGTAGTCACGGAAGTGACGGGCCTGCAACGGCGTCGTGGGCACCCGGTAGCCGGCCGTGTCGAAGCAGCGGCGCAGGTGCGACCAGTGCGAGCGCAGCTCGGCGTCCGCCCGGCGGTCCGCCCCGTAGATCACCGTCGCCGCACCAACCACCAACAGCGAAGCAGGATCTGCCAACGCCGGCTTCGTGCGCGTGCCGTGTGCGGGAAGGTGGGGCGCGACCAGCTTCAGCAACGGGCTGTCGATCAGGATCTCGAGCCGTTCGATCTGCGCCAGGCCCTTGTCGAACCGGTACCACTTCTGCATTTCACGTCTCCTTGTTCAGGTCGGAGACCTGATCATCGACACGCCCCGCGGCCCGCACCATCGGGCGACCGGATGGTTCAGACTCATCCCCCACCCTCATCCGAAAGGACGAGGGGCCATCAACCGAACTCCGGTCCGAGAGCCGAAGCGCGGGGTGGTCCTAGAGTCATCGGGGGAGACGGGACGCCCGGCGGGCGCCGTCGAATCGTCGACGACCGACCGGGAGCAGCGGGTTGAACAGCAACGATCTGGCCGAGGTGCGACGCACCCTGTGGAAGGCCGCCGACGAGCTCCGAGCGAACTCGTCGCTCACCCACGCCGAGTACCGCAGCCCGGTGCTCGGGCTGATCTTCCTCGCGTACGCCGAGCACCGCTTCGAAGCGGTCCGTCCCGAGCTCGAAGCCAAGGCCACCGCACGCAACCCCGTCACCGCGGACGACTACAAGGCCCGCTCCGTGCTCTACGTGCCCGACGGGGCCCGCCTGTCCGCGCTCGTCGACCTCCCCGAGGGTGACGACCTCGGCAAGGCCGTCGATCAGGCCATGAAAGCCGTCGAAGCAGCCAACCCCGAGCTACGCGACGTGCTGCCCCGCGGCTACCAGCGCCTCGAGCGTTCCACCCTCACCGAGCTGCTCCGGCTGTTCTCGCCGCTGCCCCGCAAGCTGTCCGGCGACGCGTTCGGTCTGATTTACGAGGACTTCCTGTCGAACTTCGCCATGGCCGAAGGTCGACTCGGCGGCGAGTTCTTCACCCCGTACTCGATCGTCCGGCTCATCGTCGAGATCATCGAGCCCTACCACGGCAAGGTCTACGACCCCGCTTGTGGGTCAGGCGGCATGTTCGTCCAGTGCGCCAAGTTCGTCGAACGACACGCCGGGTCCGCCACCCGCGAGCTGTCCGTCTACGGCCAGGAGCAGAAAGAGGTCACCGTCCCGCTGGCGAAGATGAACCTCGCGCTCCACGGACTCTCGGGCGACATCCGCCTCGGCAACAGCTACTACGACGACCTCCACCGCCTCACCGGTGGCGCGGATTTCGTGATGGCGAACCCGCCGTTCAACGTGAATGGCGTCGACAAGGACAAGCTCGCCGGCGACAAGCGGTTCCCGTTCGGGCTCCCCAAGCCCGACAACGGCAACTACCTGTGGATCCAGCAGTTCTACGCCGCGCTCAACGACAACGGGCGCGCCGGGTTCGTCATGGCGAACTCCGCGGGCGACGCCGGCCACTCCGAGAAGGAGATCCGCCGCCAGCTGATCGAATCCGGCGCCGTCGACGTCATGGTCGCCATCGGAACCAACTTCTTCTACACCGTCACCCTCCCCGTCACGCTGTGGTTCCTCGACAAGGCCAAGGTCGGCACCGACCGCGAAGACACGGTCCTCTTCATCGACGCCCGCGACCTGTACCGCCAGATCGACCGGGCTCACCGCGACTTCCTTCCCGAGCACATCGAGCTGCTCGCCAACATCGTCCGCCTCTACCGCGGCGAAGACATCGAGACCATCGACGGCAGCGACACCGCCCTCAAGGAACACTTCCCCGACGGCGCCTACGTCGACGTCCCGGGGCTCTGCAAGGTCGCCACCCGCGCCGAGATCGAAGCCCAGGGCTGGAGCCTCAACCCCGGCCGCTACACCGGCACCGCCGCCACCGATGACGACGACGAGGACTTCACCGAGAAACTCGAAGAGCTCTACGAAGAGTTCGCCCGCCTCAGCGACGAAGCCGACGAGCTCCGAGCCAAAGTCGACACCGCGATCACCGGGATCCTCAGCGAATGACCGACTGGCCGAGCTTCACAGTCGCCGAACTCCAGGCAGATAGCGTCCTGCTAGTCGAGGATGGCAACCATGGGGAGTACCGCCCGCGGCCCGATGAGTTCATCGATGGGGGCACGGCGTTCATTCGTGCCGCGGACTTGTCGGACGGACAGGTGAATTTCGCCGCGGCTGGGGGCATCAACGAGGTTGCGCTGAAACGCATCCGCAAGGGAGTCGGACACCCCGGCGACATCCTGTTCAGCCACAAGGGCACCGTCGGGAAGCTCGCCCGAGTTCCGCTCGACTGTCCAGCGTTCGTCTGCTCACCGCAGACCACGTTCTGGCGGGTGTTGGACGTGTCAAGGCTCCGCCGTGACTACCTGTACGCGTTCATGCGCTCGAGGACCTTCATCGACCAGTGGTGGGTCCGCAAGGGCGAGACGGACATGGCCGACTATGTGAGTCTCACCGCTCAGCGCCAGCTTCGAGTGACTGTCCCACCGCTCGACGTCCAGCGGCGAATAGCCGAACCACTTGCAGCGATCGATGACCTGATCGAGAACAACCGGCGGCGGGTGGAGGTGCTGGAGGAGATGGCGCGGGCGATCTACCGCGAGTGGTTCGTCCACTTCCGGTACCCCGGCCACGAGGACGTGCCCGTCATCGACTCCCCCCTGGGCCCGATCCCCGACGGCTGGACGGTGGAGCCGGTCTCTGCGCTTGCTTCCTCCGAGCGAAATGCAGTGACGGGCGGACCGTTTGGCTCGAAGCTAGGCCGCAAGGACTACCGGGACACAGGGGTTCCCGTACTGCGCGGCGCCAACCTCCGGGTAGGAGGCGGCTTCGACGAAAGCGACCTTGTCTTCGTCTCTGACGAGAAGGCTGACGAACTCCGCTCCTCGGTCGCGGTCAGAGGCGATGTGGTCGTCACTCAACGCGGGACGCTGGGCCAAGTGGGGTTGATCCCGCTCGACTCCGCCTTCGACCGGTACGTGCTCTCGCAGAGCCAGATGCGGATCAAGGTGGACCCCGCTCGCTCCACCTCGGAGTTCGTCTACAGCCAGATGCGGTCCCGAGAAACGACTGAGCGGTTCATCGCCCAGGCCATGGTGTCCGGTGTACCGCACGTGAACCTCACGCTCCTCCGCGAGTTCGAGCTGCTCGTTCCGCCCCACGCCCTACAGGTGCGCTTCAGCGACGATGTCCGAGCTATGCATGCCGAATGCTGGGCCCTGAGGCGTGAAGCATCGTCGCTCGTAGCTATTCGCGACCTCATCCTGCCGAGACTGGTGACGGGGAAGGTAGACGTGTCCCACCTCGACCTCGGTGAGCTGGCCGAGGTTGCGTCGGCGTGAGCCCGAGGGGGCCGTTCTCGGAGGCGGGGCTGGTGGAGCGGCCCGCGCTGGAGCTTCTCGAAGAGCTCGGGTGGACGGTCGTCGACGCGTTCAGCGAAGTCCTGGGACCGGGCGGCACGCTGGGTCGCGACTCGATGCACGAGGCCGTGCTCGTTCACCGTCTACGTGACGCGATTCGGCTGCTGAATCCCGAGGTCCCCGAACACGTGCGCGAGGAGGCGCTGCAGGCGGTCGCCAAGGACCGCTCGGTGATGGACCGGGTGCGGGCCAACCGCGAGATCCACGAACTGCTGCGTGACGGCTACCGGGCAGAGTGGACCGACGAGCGCGGCGACCGGCGGTTCGCGACGATCCGGTTCGTCGACTTCGCCGACTCAACGCGGAACGACTGGCTGGCCGCGTCGCAGGTGTGGTTCGCCGGCGATCTGCACCGCCGCCGCACCGACATGGTGCTCTTCGTCAACGGCATCCCGTTGGTGCTGGCCGAGTTCAAGGAGCCGAACCGGCCGGCCAAGGCCGCATTCGACGAGAACATCACGGACTACCGCGACACGATTCCCCAGCTGTTCGTCCCGAACGGGTTCGTGATCTGCTCCAACGGGTCGGAGGCGAAGGTCGGCTCGACGTACGCACCGTGGGAGTTCTTCGGCGACTGGAAGGTCATCGACGCAGACGGCAACCGCGGTGTGGTGGCGCTCGAGACGGCGATCCGCGGCACGTGCGCCCATGACCGGCTGCTGGATCTGGTCGAGAACTTCACCGCGTTCATCGAGCGACCGGGTGGCCTGATCAAGGTGGTGGCCCGCAACCACCAGATGCTCGGGGTCAACGCGGCGATCGAGAACCTGCACCGCGTGCGCGCCGCGGGCGAGAAGCGCCTCGGGGTGTTCTGGCACACCCAGGGGTCCGGCAAGTCGCTGTCGATGCTGTGGTTCACCCAGAAGGTGCTGCGCCGCATCCCTGGGGCGTGGACGTTCGTCATGATCACCGACCGCACCGAACTCGACGTGCAGCTCCACGGCGAGTTCGCGGACGCCGGAGCGATCCCGGCCGAGGCGCAGGTCCACGCCAGCTCGGCTGCTCACCTGCGTGAGCTGCTCGCCGCGGATCACCGCTACGTGTTCACGCTCATCCACAAGTTCCGCGTCGACAAGGCAGCGGGTGAGACGGCGATGCCGGTGCTCTCGGACCGGTCCGACGTGATCGTGATCACCGACGAAGCGCACCGCAGCCAGTACGACACGCTGGCGTTGAACATGCGACAGGCGCTGCCGAACGCGGCGTTCATGGGGTTCACCGGCACGCCGCTCATCGCCGGGGAGGAGCTGACCCGCCAGCAGTTCGGCGACTACGTGTCGATCTACAACTTCCGCGACGCCATCGAGGACGGCTCGACCGTCCCGCTCTACTACGAGAACCGCATCCCCGAGCTGCAGCTCGTCAACGACGACTTTTCCGACGAGCTCACGTCGCTGCTCGAGGACGCCGAGCTCGACGAGGACGCCGAAGGGCAGCTCGCCCGCCGGTTCGGCCGCGAGTACACGCTGCTCACCCGACCGGAGCGGCTCCGCACCATCGCCCGGGACCTCGTGCGGCACTTCGTTGGCCGTGGCTTCACGGGCAAGGCGATGTACGTCGGGGTCGACAAGGCCGCCGCGGTCCGCATGTACGACTACGTGCAGGAGGCCTGGGCCGAGCACAGAGCCGAACTGCAGGCGCAACACGATGCGCTGCCGGAGTTGGAGCGACCCTGGTTGGCGAGCCGCCTCGAGCTCATGGACTCCACCGACATGGCGGTGGTGGTGTCGCAGTCGCAGAACGAGATCGCCCACTTGGAACGTCAGGGGCTCGACATCCGTCCGCACCGGCGGCGGATGAACGACGAGGACCTCGCGGAGCGGTTCAAGGCTGCGGACGACCCGCTGCGGATCGTGTTCGTCTGCGCCATGTGGATGACCGGGTTCGACGCACCGAGCGTGTCGACCATCTACCTCGACCGGCCGATGCGCAACCACACGCTGATGCAGACCATCGCCCGAGCCAACCGGGTGTTCCCCGACAAGGACAACGGACTGATCGTCGACTACATCGGCGTGTTCCGGAACCTCGAGAAGGCGCTCGCGATCTACGGAGCCGCGAACGCGGAGGACGTCGGCACGCCGATCCAGCACATCGATGAGCTCGTGGGCGCGCTCGGCGAGGCGATCGACCGGACGATCGTGTTCGGCGCGGAAGCGGGGGTCGACCTGCCGGCGTTGCGCGATGCCAGAGGGTTCGAACACATCGCGCTGCGCGACGCCGCAGTCGAGGCGCTGCTCGCCGACGAGGAACGCAAGGCCGCGTTCCTCGCATCCGCTCGCCAGGTGCGGAAGCTGTTCAAGGCACTGCTCCCCGACCCTGCCGCCGCCGCCCACCAGCACACGGTCGCGGCGATCAGGGTGCTGGCCGAACGCCTCCTCGACCTCGCTCGTCCACCCGCGGCAGACCTCGATGACCTGGCTGATGCGGTGGACGAGCTCCTCGACCGCTCCGTCGGAGCCGAGGAGTACGTCATCCGCGCCGCGGCGGAGGGCAGCGAGCCGGAGCCGTTGATCGACCTCTCCGAGATCGACTTCGACGCTCTCGCTGCTCGGTTCGCCGGCCGCAAGCGTGCGGAGACGGACCGCCTCGCGACACTGCTGAAGCAGCGGGCAGTTGCCGCTGCCATCCGGAACCCGACGCGCTTCGACCTGGTGGAGCGCATCGAGGAACTGATCGCGGAGTACAACGCCGGCAGCCACAACATCGACGAGTACCTTCGCCGCCTCGTCGAGCTGTCCCAGTCGCTCACCGACGAGGAGCAGCGGTCGGTCACCGAAGGGATGACCGAGGAGGAGCTGGCGATCTTCGACCTGCTCACCCAGCCCGAACCGGTCCTCGATGACGCCGAGCGTGAGGTGGTGAAGGCCAGCGCCAAGCGGCTGTTGGAGCATCTCCAGGACAAGCTCGTGCTCGACTGGCGTCGCAAGGCCGCCACCACCGCGGACGTTCGGTCATCCATCCGCCAGGTCCTCGACGCCGACCTTCCGGCCGACCCGTATCCACCTGACGTGTTCGACCAGAAGGTCCAGGCCGTCTTCGATCACATCGCAACCGCCTACGGGGATGACGGCACGAGCGTCTACGCCCGGGAGGAACCTCTCACCACGGAGGCGCGGCCGTCGGGAACGACGCTCGCCACCAACGACGTGGCCGCTGTCGCCGAGGAAGTCGTCGAACGGATCCGCACCGATGCGGAGTTCGCGTCTCTCGTCGCCGCCCAACTCGCTCTTCCAGGCGGCGCGCCGTTGCGGACCGTCGAGGAGCTGGTCGACAACGACGAGGACTTCGCTGTCGAGTTCAAGTCCACCGCCCGCTGGGACCTCCGTGAGAACCAGCGAAGCAAGGCCATGGAGGATGCCATCACGAAGACCGTCGCCGGACTGCTCAACTGCGACGGCGGCACGCTGCTTATCGGCATCGGGTCCGACCGCGAGCCCGTCGGGCTCACCCACGACTACCCGCACGTGCGACCCCAGAACGGCGACGGGTTCGTCAACTGGCTGACGACGCACCTCATCAACGCACTGGGACACACCCCAGTCACCCGCACGCGGGCCCGCATCACCACGTACAAGGGCCACGACATCTGCCGCATCGACGTCGCCGCATCCGCGTCGCCCGTGTGGGCCCGCACCAGCACAGCCGAACGCACCTTCTACGTCCGCATGAACAACTCCACCCGCGCACTCCCTGACGACGAGGTCGAGGAGTACTGGTCCACTGCCCGAAGGAGCGCGAACGGATGAGTAAGGGAAGCCGCGCTCCCGACTTCAGGACGGCGACGACCTCACCAGTCGCGTTCGGCGACTCAGCCAATCAGGACGGACCCGGATGAGCGGGGCACCGCAACGGCCTTGCCTCTTCTGCGACAAGCCCGCCGGCAGCAAGGAGCACGCCCTCCCCCGATGGCTACAGGAGTTCGCGAATCCCACCCTTGCACCCGCTGAGATTGTCCGACGCACCGGATCCCATCGCGCTTCCGGCCACAACAACTTCATCACGAAGTCGATCTGCGACGAATGCAACACGGTCTGGCTCGCCGGTGAGTTCGAAGGACCCGGGGCTCCGCTCATCCGGACCATGTGGGAGACACTTGACGATTCGACCGCAGCGCCGCTTGCTCTCTCCGCTGACGAGCAGGCGTTCGTCTCGGCCTGGGCCTACAAGACGACGTTGCTGCTCACGGCGTGCATGGACGGCGGGACAGAAGTCGCCAAGGGCGAGTTCGAACGGTTCCGCGAAGCCTCCCTGCCACCGGTCGAGTCTGTCGTCAGGCTTGCTTCCTCCGACTTCCCGACACTCGCCCTGACCACAGTGAAGATCAGGGCCGACAAGGGGGCCGATCAGACTGCTCCAGTGATGACCGACGCCGGCGCCGCCGGCTTCGTAGCGCTTCTGCTGATCGGCCCGATGGTCTTCTGGATCGTGCGGGCGCCGGTCGAGTACCTAGCCGAGAACCACTTCCACCCCCCGTTCCCTACGACCTGGCCGGCACAGCTCTGTCCGACGTGGCCGACGGAGCCGCGTCTCGACAAGCCAGAACTTGAAGCGTTGGTCAAACATCTCAACGCCCGACCGGACTTCGGCGACGAGCCGCTGCGAACGTGAACCGTGGAGCATGGCCAGGCGGGTCACCCCTCGTCCGCTCAACCAAGCGTTGACAGCAGCGCTGGCCTCGCACTGAGGCACTCCACCGGGCGGCTGGTGCCCTCTTCGCGGTTGGGCCCAGGATCTACTGCCCGGTCCGACCGGCTCGACCGAGGCGTTCACCCGCAGATCCTTGACGTCACCGCCCGCAGCGGCACCGTCTAGGTCGGGTGCTGGTAACACCTCTAACCTTGCGCGTTCTCTCGAGGGTTATCTTGCAGTCCCGGGCCTCTAGCTCAGTTGGCAGAGCAGCGGACTTTTAATCCGACGCGCGTGGGTTCGAGCCCCACGGGGCCCACTCCACGGTTCCCGAGCTTCTGCGGGCGGTATCGGACACGGGATGTCGTTGTGCACCCTTAGATCCGCGGGCGCCGCTACTCGCCGGCGCGGTAGTCGCCGAAGGGCTCGTCCCGACGCTGCAGCGCCTCGGTCAGGTCGCCGCCACCGGTGTTCTGGATGAACGCCTGGAAGCTCGGCTGGTGGATGGCCAGCGCGCACAGCTCGGTGCCGGCCCGGATCGCCGTCCGCAGGCCCATGACCTCCATGGCCCGGTGCACCGTGCGCTTGTTGAGCTGCGCGATGTCGGGCGGCACCATGGCGATGCGCTCGGCCACCGACAGCACCTCGTCGTCCAGTCGGTCCTCGCGGTACGACCGGTTCGCCCAGCCCAGCCGCACGGCGTCCTCGCCCGAGATCCAGTCGCCCGTGAGCACCATCTCCATCGCCGCCCGCGGGCCCAGGTACCAGGCGTGGAACTGCATGTCGGGCACGCCGAAGCGGACCGCCGGGTACCCGATGCGGGCGTCCTCGGCCACGTACACCAGGTCGCAGCCGGTCGCGAGCTCGCTGCCGCCGGCCAGGCACCAGCCGTGGACCTGGGCGATGACCGGCTTGG
>JAEZAI010000274.1 GCA_023427825.1 Actinomycetes bacterium | reverse complement strand
GACGACGAGGTCAAGATCGTCGAGGTCGTCGGCGACTACCTCCGCGCCGCCGGCTACTCGGTGAGCGCCGCAGCCGACGGCGACCGCGCGCTGCGTTCGGCGCGGTCGCGGCCTCCGGACCTGATCGTGCTCGACCTCGGGCTCCCCGGCGTGGACGGACTGGAGGTGGCCCGGGAGCTACGTCGATCGTCCTCGGTCCCGATCATCATGCTGACGGCGCGGGCGGAGGAGACCGACCGCGTGCTCGGACTGGAGCTCGGGGCCGACGACTACCTGGTGAAGCCGTTCAGCCCCCGGGAGCTCGTGGCCCGGGTCCGCGCCGTCCTGCGCCGCACCGACGGCGCTGCCGCGCCCAGGAGCCGGTTCGCGGTCGGCGACGTGGTGGTGGACACCGTCCGTCGGGACGTGTCCGTCGGCGACCGGCGAGTGGAGCTCACCGCCACGGAGTTCGACCTCGTGGCTGAGATGGCGGCACAACCCGGCCGCGTCTTCACCCGGCCACAGCTCCTCGACGCGATCCACGGTCGCTCCGGCGAGGTGGACGAGCGCTCGGTCGATGCACACGTGAAGAACCTGCGACGCAAGCTCGAACCCGATCCCCACCGACCTCGCTACCTGCTGACCGTGCACGGCGTCGGGTACCGGTTCGACGATGGCTGACGGGCGCACCGAGCTGCACCGGGACGACGTCGGCGACGACCTGGTGCGCGGCGCCCGGCGCCGGCTGCGCTTCCTGGCCGGCGGAGCGGTCGTCGCGGTCACGCTCCTCATCACGGTCGTGACCGGGGTCGCGACCGGCGCGTTCGGCGACCTCGGCCTGCCGACCGACGCAGAGGGCCGTCCGAGGGGCCTGCTCGCGATCGGGGCTGCCGCGGCGGTCCTGGCCGCCGTCGCGGTGGTCGCGTACCGCCGGGCCAGCGCCTGGACCGATGACCTCCTCCAGGCGGTGGAGCTGGTGAAGGAGGGTCGGTTCTCGCAGGTCGATCTGGTCGAGCGGGGCCCCAGGGAGCTGCGCCTGCTGGCTGCGACGATCAACGACATGGCGGCAGGGCTCGCGGAGGACGAGGACCGCCGACGCCGGTTCCTCGCCGACATCACCCACGAGCTCCGGAACCCGCTCGCCGTGCTCCAGAGCGAGATCGAAGCCCAGCTCGACGGGGTCCGCCCCCGGGACGACCGTCAGCTCGAGTCGCTGCTCGACGAGACCAGGCGACTCGGATCGCTCCTCGACGACCTCCACACGCTGGCGCTCGCCGAGGCCGGACGCCTCTCGCTGCGGCCGGAGGCCGTGTCGCTCCTCCCGCTGGTGGAGGCGGCCGTGCAGCGCCACGCCCCCCGATCGGACGCCCGGGGTGTGGACCTGCTCGTCGCCACCGACCGCGACCTCCCGGACGTGTGGGCCGATCCGGTGCGGGTGCACCAGATCGTCGACAACCTCGTGGTGAACGCCATCCGCCACACTCCGCCGGGCGGTGCGGTCAGGATCGCGCTCGACGCGAGCTCGACCCGCGACGGTCAGGACCCGCCCATCGTGAGCTGTCGGGTCACCGATGCCGGGCCGGGGTTCCCGACGGACCAACTCGAGCACGTGTTCGACCGCTTCACCCGGGGCAGCGATTCACGGGGGAGCGGCCTCGGCCTCTCGATCGCCCGCGACCTGGTCGAGGCCCACGGCGGCGGCATCGCGGCGGAGAACGATCCGGCGACCGGCGGCGGCGCCGTGAGCTTCACGCTCCTCGCCCACCGTGCGAACGGGTGGTCCAGTCAGAGCGGGTGAGGAGAATCGAACTCCCGTCTTCAGCTCGGGAAGCTGGCCGGGAGCGGAGCGACCCAGTGGGGGAGCCTCCGGGAGGACATCAGCTTCCCTGGGTTCCTCGGGCAGAGCGGGTGAGGAGAATCGAACTCCCGTATTCAGCTTGGGAAGCTGATGTTCTACCATTGAACTACACCCGCGAAGTTCGCCGATCCGCCCGTGCGGACTGCGATCGACCTGCTGCGGCGGACCGCAGCGGAGCGACACCGTAGCCGATCCGACGGCGGCGCCCATGGGCCGGCGGGCTGCAGGAGCGGTGTTCGGCGACGGCTACCGTTCGGGCGTGATCCTCTCCGACCGGACCATCCGCGCCGAGATCGAGGCCGGCCGAATCGGGATCGAGCCCTACGACCCGGCCATGATCCAGCCCAGTTCGATCGACGTGCGTCTGGACGACCGGTTCCTGGTCTTCCGCAGCCACACCCGGCCGGTCATCGACGTGAAGCAGGACCTGTCGGACCTGACCGAGATGGTCCGCATGGAGGACGACCAGCCGTTCATCCTCCACCCGGGCGAGTTCGTCCTCGGATCGACGTCGGAGCGCGTGCGGATCCCCGACGACCTCGTCGCCCGCATCGAGGGCAAGAGCTCGCTCGCCCGTCTGGGCCTGGTGATCCACTCGACCGCGGGGTTCGTCGACGCCGGCTTCGAGGGCCACATCACGCTCGAGCTGTCGAACGTCGCCACGCTGCCGATCACGCTGTACCCCGGCATGAAGGTCGGCCAGATCTCGTTCCTGCGCATGGACGGCCCGGCCGAGCGCCCCTACGGCGCCGGCGCGTTGGGATCCAAGTACTCCGGTCAGGAAGGCCCGACCCCCAGCCAGTACTGGAAGAACTTCGACACCTGACCAGGCACGCACTGCTGCGCCGGCGCCGCCGAACGTGTGCGGTCGGCGCCCGCGACGGGCGTTGCTCGCACAAGTCCTGCGGTCGGTGTCGAACGTGTGCGGTCGGCGCCCGCGACGGGCGTTCCTCGCACACGTTCGGTGAGGCCGGGCGATCGTGTGTGGCTGGCGCCCGTGACGGGCGCTCCTCACACACGTTCGGTGGGGCCGGGCGATCGTGTGTGGCTGCTGCCCCAGGCGGGCGCTCCTCGCACACGTTCTGGGGTCCGTACCCGAGGCGGGTGGCCGGCGGCAACGGGGACCGGGCCCCGTTGCCCGGCCGGTGGCACTCGTGGGCGGGTCGGG
>JAEZAI010000258.1 GCA_023427825.1 Actinomycetes bacterium | reverse complement strand
TCCGTGACGAGCTCGTGGTGCAGGGCCGCATCTACGGCATGACCCGCCAGGACGCCGAGCGGCGCAGCGCCGAGCTCCTGGAGTCGCTCGACCTCGCCGGCCTGGAGAAGCGACCCGTCAGCACCCTGTCGGGCGGGCAGCGGCGCCGTCTGGACGTCGCGCTCGGCATGGTGCACCTCCCGGAGCTGCTGTTCCTGGACGAGCCGTCGACCGGGCTCGACCCGCAGAACCGGGCCAACCTCCAACAGGTCGTGGAGCGGCTCCGGGTGGAGCACGGCACGACCGTGCTGCTCACGACGCACTACCTGGACGAGGCCGACGCGCTGGCCGACCGCGTCGTCGTGATCGACCACGGGACCGTGATCGCCGACGACACGCCGGAGCGCCTCAAGGCCGGGACCGCCGGCGACCGCGTCCATCTGACCGCCTCGGACCCCGATGACGTCGCGACGATCGCGTCGGCGCTGCGCTCGGCCGGCAGGGCGGAGCCGGCGATCCAGGGCAGCGCCGTCGCCGTCAACGTGCCGGACGGCGAAGAGCTCGTGGGCGACCTCGTCGTCGACCTCCACGGCCGTGGCGTGCGGGTGGCGTCCGTCGAGGTCGCACGCCCCCCCCTCGACGACGTCTTCCTGGCCCTCACCGGTCGCAGCCTGCGCGAGGGGGCGCCGGGCTCCGACCCGATCTCCTCGTTCGAGGACCTGTCCATCCCGTCCGTCGACACCCGCACCACCGATCTCGTGGAGGTTCCGTCATGAGCACCGTCACCGTCCCCGACGTCCAGCCCGAAGGGGTCCCGGCCCCCCGGAGCTCGCTCGCCCGCGACACCCGGCTCGTGATGGGCCGGGAGCTGCGGCCGATCCTCACCAACCCGCTGTCGATGACGTTCAGCCTGGTGCAGCCGCTCGTGTTCCTGGCCCTGTTCGGACCGCTCCTCGACCAGGTGGCCGGGGTCGGCGAGGGTCCGGTCCTGCAGTGGTTCGTCCCCGGCATCGTCGTCATGTCGGCGCTCTTCGCCACGTCCATGACCGGCTCCAACCTGCAGCTCGAGATGCAGACGGGCTCGCACGAGCGGATGCTGGTCGCGCCGCTCAGCCGGCCGTCGCTCCTCCTCGGGCGCTCGCTCAAGGAGATCGTGCCGGTGGTCGCGCAGACCGTGCTCATCGTGGTGGTCGCGATCCCGTTCGGCTTCCGGGCGGAGCCGCTCGGGATGCTGCTCGGCCTGGCGATGCTCGCCCTGTTCGGGGTGGGCCTCGGCTCGTTCTCCTACGCGCTCGCCGTGGCGTCCAAGGGCCAGGACTGGATCTTCTGGACCGTGCAGCAGATGCTGCTCTTCCCGCTGCTCCTGCTGTCCGGGATCCTGCTGCCGCTCGACGACGCACCCGGGTGGATGGCCGCGCTGTCGGCCGCCAACCCGCTGACCTATGTGGTCGACGCCGAGCGCCTGCTGTTCGACGGCGCCGTCGGTCGCGGCGTCGTGCTGCAGGGCTTCGTCGCCGCCGGCATCGTCGCCGTGGCCGGCATCGTCGTCGGCATCCGCACGATGCGCAGCGGCACCGCCGGCTGAGCGCCGCGGCCCGCTCTGTCCCCAGCACGGCACCCGAACGGGTGCCGGAGCGGGAACAGAGCGGGCGAGATGGGCGGCGGTAGCGTGCGCCCGGTGCGGCCCAACGTCCTGCTCGTCACGCTCGACCAGATCCGCGCCGACTGCATGGGCGTCGCCGGCCATCCGCTGGTCCGGACCCCCACGCTGGACCGGCTGGCGGCCGAAGGGGTGCGCTTCACGCACCACTTCTCCAACTGCGCGCCGTGCGGACCGGGTCGGGCCTCGCTCCTCACCGGCCTGTGGCAGATGAACCACCGGGTGACCGACAACGGCGCGCCGCTGGCCGCCGACCTGCCGACGCTGCCCGAGCAGCTGCGCGCGCTCGGCTACCGGCCCACGCTGTTCGGCTACACGGACACCACCTACGACCCGAGCACGCTGCCGCCCGGCGCCCCCGAGCTGCGCCAGTGGGAGCAGCCCATGCGCGGCTTCGAGCTGGGTGTGCACCTGGACGACTTCATCGCCCCGTGGCTCGAGTGGCTCGCGGAGGAGGGCTACGACGTCCCGGCCCCGGACGACTACTTCTCCATCTACGACCGCGTCGACGTCCCCGTCCCCGAGGGGCGGGGCGAGACGTGGGCGCCGCCCGTCTACGACGCCGAGCACACCGAGTCCGCCTTCCTCACGCGCCAGGCGCTCGAGTGGCTGGAACGCACGCTCGAGGCGCAGGGCGGCGCGGGCGACGGCAACCCGTGGTGTGCGCACCTCTCGTACCTGCGCCCGCACCCGCCGTGGGTGGTACCCGCTCCGTACAACGACATGTTCGACCCAGCGGACGTGCCGCCGCCCGTCCGCCACGAGGACCCGCAGGCCGAGGGCCAGGTGCACCCGTTCCTGGCCGCCGCGCTCACGATCGTGCCGGCGCCGCCCGATCGGCTCGACCAGGACCAGCTGCGGGCCACCTACTACGGGATGAACGCCGAGGTGGACCACCAGCTCGGCGTGCTGCTCGACGGGCTCGAGGCGCTCGGCCAGCGCGACGACACGCTCGTGATCGTCACGTCGGACCACGGCGAGCAGCTCGGCGACCACTGGCTGATCGAGAAGCTCGGCTTCTTCGACCAGAGCTACCGGATCCCGCTGATCGTCCGTTGGCCCGGCATGCAGGGCAGCTCCGGGCGGGTCGTCG
>JAEZAI010000196.1 GCA_023427825.1 Actinomycetes bacterium | reverse complement strand
GACCCCACCCGACCCCTCGCCGGTTGCTCTGGTCCGGCGCCTGACCGGTCCGGGAGTCATGCTCGCGCCACGAGCACGAGCCGGTCCACGGTCCTGGTGCCCGAGTCTGTCACCACCCGGCCGTGGGACGCCCGGTAGAGGCGGTCGTTGACGCCTCGACCCAGTCCGGCGGGCGCCAGCGCCACGGCGAGCAGCAGGTCGGCGGGGCCCGCGTCGGCCTCCCGCAGCGTCCGGTACAGGCCGGCGGCCACCTCCATCGGGTCGGCGGGCAGGTCGAGCACGTCTGCGGCGACACCCCGCTCCCCCAGCGCGGCGACCAGCTCGTCGGCCAGGGCCCGGTCGCCCTCCACCAGCGCCAGCGGCGTGTCGGGTGCGTAGTGGCGCAGCAGGGCGCCCGGGGAGGCGCTGGCCTCGTCGTCCGCCACGACCCGGCGCTCGGGAGCGTGCAGGTCGCCGAGCACCTCCTCCAGGTCCTCCACCGGCACGCCGCCGTGGCGCAGGACCGTGGGCGTGCCGCCGGTGAGGTCCACGACCGTCGACTCGATGCCGAGCGGGGTCGGCCCACCATCGACCACGGCATCGCCCGCAGCGAGCCACGGGCCGAGCTCGTCCACCACGTGCTGGGCGGTGGTCGGGCTGATGCGGCCGAAGCGGTTGGCCGACGGCGCGGCGATGCCACCGCCGAGCGCCCGGATCAGCCCGTCGGCCACCGGATGGGCCGGCACCCGCACGCCCACGGACGGGCCGCCGGCGGTGACCTCGTCGCCCACGAGCGGACCGCGGGGCAGCACCATCGTCAGCGGACCGGGCCAGAACGCCCGGGCCAGGTCGCGGGCCCGCACGGGGACCGCGTCGACGATCCCGGCGAGGGAGTCGACGTCCGCCACGTGGACGATCAGCGGATCGGTGGCCGGGCGGCCCTTCACCTCGAAGATCCGCCGCAGCGCGTCGGGCCGGTCGACCGCCGCGCCGAGGCCGTAGACGGTCTCGGTGGGGAAGGCCACGAGGCGGCCCTCGGACAGACGGTCCGCCAGCCGTCGAAGGGCCTCGGGGTCGGGCCGCAACGCGTCGATCGCCACCACGTCCGGCGGCGCGCCGGCGACCGGATCCGACACGTCGCCCATGGGGCGGCCACGCTACTTGCCACCCCTCCCCACGCCGCCGATGGGGCGGTAGCGTCCACCCATGGCACTGCCGACCCCAGCTCCGGACCGCACGGCTCTCGTCACCGGAGCGTCGTCCGGCATCGGGGTCGAGATCGCACGGGAGCTGGCCAAGCGCGGCCAGAACGTCACGCTCGTCGCCCGCAGCGAGACCAAGCTCCGCGACCTGGCCGAGGAGCTCGCCGCCACCGGCGTGCTCGCCGACGTGGTCGCCGCCGACCTGTCCGACCGCGAGAGCCGGGCCGCCATCCCCGATCGGGTGGCCGCCAACGGCAAGGTCGTCAGCATCCTCGTGAACAACGCCGGGCTCTCGACCATGGGCCCTGTGCACCGCAGCGATCCCGACGCCGAGATCAACATGGTCGAGGTCGACGTGGTGGCCGTGGTCGACCTGTGCAGCCGGTTCCTGCCGGGCATGGTCGAGCGCGGCGTGGGCGCGGTGCTGAACGTGGCATCCACCGCGGCCTTCCAGCCGCTGCCCGGCCAGGCCGGTTACGGCGCCGGCAAGTCGTTCGTGCTCTCCTACACGCGCTCCATGGGCGGCGAGCTCCGCGGCACGGGCGTGACCGCGACGACCCTGTGTCCGGGTCCCGTGCACACCGGCTTCGGCGAGGCCGCCGGCATCTCGCAGGCCGACGCCGAGGCGTCGCTGCCGTCGTTCATGGGGGAGACCGCCGAGGCGGTGGCCCGCACCGGCGTCGACGCCATGGCCGCAGGCAAGCCCGTCGCCATCCCGGGACCGGCCAACCGGGCCGCGGCCGCGCTCGTCGGCCTGGTGCCCAAGCAGCTGCTCGTGCCGGTGCTCGCCGGTCGCCACCCCGGCCTCAAGGACTGAACGCCGGGCTCAGGCGTCGGGCGCTCCGGCGCGACGGCTCGGTCGACGTCAGGCGGTGCGGCGGGCGATGCGCCGCAGCGGGGGCTCGCTCTTCGGCGGCACCTTGCGAGCCGGCAGCTGGTCGAGCAGCTCGGTGGTGGCGGCGGTGACCTTGCGGACGGCCTTCTCGAACGCCGCCTCGGTGGCAGCTGACGTGGACTGCACGCCGCTCACCTTCCGCACGTACTGACGGGCCGCGGCCTCGATCTCCTCGGGCGTGGCGGCGGGTTCGAGACCTCTGAGCGTGGTGATGTTCCGGCACATGCGAACAGCCTCGCGCCCCGTCGCGACCGGCGCCCGGGCTCCGTCGGCCCCGCGCTGCCGAGCGGCCCGCGACCCCCTCCGGGAGTGCGGTCGCGACGGCTGTGATGCTCCACAGATCGCTTCACGCCCTCGCATCGGCCGTGAAACACGGGCGAAACATCTCCACATCAGAGTGCGCACGTCGCCTCCCGGCGGCGGCGTGCAGCCCCAGCGCACGCCCTCCCAGAACAGGAACGGAAAGGGCCAATGGCAGAGGAACTCACAGCCGACGGCTGGTTGCTCATCTCGGCAGCGCTCGTGTTGTTCATGACTCCGGGTCTCGCTTTCTTCTACGGAGGCATGGACCGGAGCCGCAACGTGCTCAACATGCTCATGATGAACTTCTGGTGTCTGCTCATCATCCCCATCGCGTGGGTCGTGGTCGGATACTCCATCGCCGGCGGCGACTTCGACGCCGGTTGGTTCGGCGGCTTCGACGCCGCGTTCCTCGGGAACCTGAACCTCACCAGTCAGGCCGGTGTCGACGAGCTGATGCTCGTGGCGTTCCTCGGCATGTTCGCGGTGATCACCCCGGCGCTGATCTCCGGCGCCGTGGCCGACCGCATGAAGTTCGCGGCGTGGGCGATCTTCGCTCCGGTGTGGATGCTCCTGGTGTTCGCCCCCGTCTTCAAGTGGGTCTACGGCGGCTGGCTGGGCGTGCGTGGGTCGCTCGACTTCGCCGGCGGCACCGCGATCCACGTGAACGCCGGCATCGCGGCGCTCGTTGCGGTCCTCATCCTCGGCAAGCGCAAGGGCTGGCCGGGCGAGGGTCACCCGCCGCACTCCATGCCGCTCGTCATGATCGGCACCGGCATCCTGTGGTTCGGCTGGTTCGGCTTCAACGCCGGTTCCTCGCTCAACGCCGACGGCACTGCCGTCCAGGCGTTCATGAACACGTTCCTCGCCGCAGCGGCCGCCGGCCTCATGTGGGCCATCGTCGAGCGCATCAAGGACGGCCACTTCACCAACCTGGGTGCCGCCTCGGGCATCGTCGCCGGCCTGGTGGCGATCACCCCGGCCGCTGGCTTCGTGTCGTCGATCTCCTCCATCTGGATCGGCCTCGCCGCCGGCCTCATCTGCTGCTTCGCAGTGCAGCTCAAGTTCAAGGCGGGCTACGACGACGCCCTCGACGTGGTGGGCGTCCACTTCGTCGGCGGTCTGGTCGGCTCGCTGGCCATCGGCCTCTTCGCCGACGCCGAGTACTTCGGTGCCGAGCACATGAGCGGCCTGTTCTACGGCGGCGGGCTGACGCTGCTGGCGGAGCAGGCGATCGCCAACGGCGTCACCATCGTCTACTCGGGCATCGTGACGGCCCTGATCCTGCTGGCCCTCAAGGCCACGATCGGCATCCGGGTCTCGGACGAGGTCGAGGCCACCGGCCTGGACGTCGCCGAGCACGCCGAGACCGGTTACAACACCGGCGAGGCGTTCATGGAGCGTGCCAACGCCTGATGATCGCTCCCGGGC
>JAEZAI010000181.1 GCA_023427825.1 Actinomycetes bacterium | reverse complement strand
GCGGGGCGCACTACGGGGGGCTGCTGGCCGCTGGGGTGCAGGCCCGCGGCCGCACGGTGAACGGCACGTTCCACGCCGCCGAGAACAACTACTTCGCCGTGATCCCCGACATCGCGCGCTCGACGTTGGCCGACCTCGCCGCGTTCGCCCGGTCGCTGTGAGCGCACGCCGTTCCACGGGCCGGGTGGGTCCGTTGACGAATTCGACCGATCGGTCTAATTTTCGAGCGCCCTCCCGGAGGGCCACCGGCGGGTCACAGGGGGTGTCGCCGTGAGCATGACCGAACCTCGGATCGACGTCGGCGACCGGAGCCCGGACACCCCGTACCCGGTCACCGAGGAGCAGGTCCGCAGCCTCCAGCAGGACAGCTGGGCGTCGCTGCCCGGCCTGCTCGACCCCGACACCGCGGCGCAGCTCCGCGACGCGCTCCTGGCCGCCGAGCCCCGCACCACGATCAGCGGGCCCACCAAGCCCGCGGCGGACCCCAACGCCCTGCTCAGCCACGAGGGCGTGGCGTGGCGGGACCCGTTCGTCCGCAGCGTCGCCACGTCGCGTCGCCTGTCGAGCGCAGTGGTCGCGCTGATCGAGCAGACCGACGCCCTGTTCTGCCAGGACATCAGCTTCTTCAAGCCCGAGGGCGCCAAGCCCATCCCCTACCACCAGGACTACTCCTACTGGCCGTTCGACCGGAAGGGGTGCGTGACCCTCTGGATCGCGCTCGTCGACCTCACCGACGAGATGGGATCGCTCCGCTACCTCAAGGGTTCGCACAAGGAGGGGCCGCTCGGGCTCATCGAGCAGCGCGACATCCGCGACGCCTACCCGCACCTGCGCGACAGCGAGGTGGTGGGGGGTACGGCCATGAAGGCCGGCGACGCCCGGGCGCACTGGGAGCTCACGCTGCACGGCTCGGCCCGCAACAAGGGGCCCGGTCGCCGGGAGGCCGTGGCGTTCCGCTACATCCGCAGCGACACGATCTACATCGGCCTCACCCACCCGCACTACGACCAGTTCGGGCTGGAGCCGGGTCAGCGCTTCGTTGACAACGACGCGTTCCCGCACGTCGACGCCAACGGCCTCGTCGGCGGAGAGGACTGACCGCGCCGGTCGACGGACCGGGCGACGACGGGGGGACGTCATGAGGACCAAGGTGCTCGTCGCCGGCGTCGTGTGCGTGCTCGCCGCGCTGACGGCGTGCGCGCCGCCGGTGCCACCACCGGCGGAGCCCGACCCACCGCCAGGGGCGACGGGCCCCTCCGACGGCTGCGGGACCACCGCGCGCGGACCGCAGACCGACCGGGCCGAGGCGCTGGTCGCGGACGGCCTGGTCCGGCGCTTCACGATGACCCTCCCGCCGGGCCACACCCCGGGGACCACCACGCCG
This sequence comes from Actinomycetes bacterium, assembly GCA_023427825.1. Taxonomy (GTDB): domain Bacteria; phylum Actinomycetota; class Acidimicrobiia; order Acidimicrobiales; family Microtrichaceae; genus Dermatobacter. The sequence goes on along the minus strand of JAEZAI010000181.1, from coordinate 1,786 downwards.
GTCCCGCTGGTGCTCGATCTCCACGGCCTGCTCGAGGGCTTCGCCGGGACCCACCCGTTCTCCACCCGGTTCAGCGAGAAGGCCATCGAGGAGGGGTTCGCTGTCGTGTTTCCGATCGGCCAGAGCGAGGGTGTCTTCTGGGACTACACCGCCCGGGAGGACAACCCCGACCTCCGGTTCATCGACGCGCTGCTGGAGCACGTGGAGGCGTCGACGTGCGTCGACCGGTCGCGCATCTACGTGACCGGCCTGTCGAACGGCGCCTTCATGACCTCCATGCTCATGTGCATGCGGCCCAACACGTTCGCAGCGGCCGCACCGGTGGCGGGGATCATGGACCTCTGCCACGCGACCGAGCGGTCGGTCCCGTTCGTGACGTTCCACGGCACGGCGGACCCGATCCTCCCCTACGACGCGTTCGCGGCCACTCCGCAGGCGATCGCCGCCAAGTACGGCTGCGACCCCTCGCCGGCGATCTCCACGCTCACGCCCGACCCCGACCCGTCCACGGACGGTCCCGTCACGCTGACGAGCTGGGACTGCGACGGCTCGGCCGGGTTCGTGCGGTCGTACGTCATCGGCGGCGGTGGGCACTCGTGGCCCGGCAGCCTCTTCTTCCAGCTCGTGGGCTTCATCGTCGGGCCGACGGCCACGTCGCTGGACGCCACCGACGTGATCTGGGACTTCTTCGCGCAGCACCACCTCTGAGCGCCGGTGTGCCGGCAGAGATCGCCGGCGGTCTGGCTCAGCGCAGCTGGTCTGGGAACAGCGCCTGCACGAAGCGCAGGAAGATGCCCATCGTGGGCGTCGTGAAGTTGGTCGACCGGTTGCCCACGACCACGAACGTGGCGTCGGCCCGCGGGTACCGGAACGCGGCGGAGCTGAACCCGATGATCGCGCCGTTGTGGCCCACGAAGTCGTTCAGCGTGGTGACGCCCAGGCCGTAGCCGTAGTCGATCTGCTGCCCGGTGAACCGCTGTCCGTCGAGCCGCTCCCGCTGGAGGCGCGGGCTCAGCAGCCGTCCCTCCGCCAGCTCGTCGGCCCAACGGCGGAGGTCGGTCAGCCGCGACGTCATGGTGCCGGCGGTCCACGCCAGCTCGGGGTTCATGTCGCCGACGGGGAGCGAGCCGCCGTCCGGTGCGGGGCGGTAGCCCGTCGGGTGGGGGTCGGGGATGCCCAGCTGCTGCTCGGTCGGGAACCGCGTGCCCTGCAGGCCGAGCCTGGCGACGATGCCGCGGTTGACGAGCTCGTGGACGGGGCGGCCCGACACCTGCTCCGCGATCAGTCCGAGCAGGACGTAGTTGGAGTCGCAGTAGACGACCTGCTCGCCCGGCTCGAAGTCCGCCTCGCCGTGCTCCCGGATGAGCTGCACCGTGTCCTGCGGCGTCCACGGCATGAGCGGGTCCGCGTCCCACCGGCCGATCAGGTCCTCGTCGGCGGTGAAGTCCCACACGCCCGAGCGCATGGCCAACAGGTCACGGACCGTGATGCGATCGCCGTTGGGGATCCCGGGCACGAAGCGCTCCAGCACGTCGTCGAGTCGCAACCGCCCCCGATCGACCTGCTGCAGCACGGCCGTCCCGGTGAACGTCTTGGAGATGCTGGCGATGCGCACGTGCCCGTCGAGGGGGAACGGCCGGCCGGTCGACAGGTCGGCGACGCCGTGCGTGCGCGTCCAGCTCCGGCCGCGGATCCAGGCGCCGGCCGCGACGCCGGGCATGCCCGATGCCTGCCAGCCCTCGAGCAGCAGCTGGTCGAGACGCTCGACCGTCGCCCGGTCGAGCAC
>JAEZAI010000172.1 GCA_023427825.1 Actinomycetes bacterium | reverse complement strand
CCGGGGCGCCCGGCGCGGAGCGCGGCCCGCTGCAGGTCCGAGATCGACGGAGGGTCGTCGGGGAGGGCGGCGGCCGAGGGATCGTCCGCCGGTTCCGGCGGGCCGTTCACCAGTCGAGCGGCTCGAGGTACAGGTGGATGGTGCCGCCGCACGTGAGCCCGACCGCCAGGCCGTCCGCGTCGGAGTAGCCGAAGCTGATCAGCCGGCGCTCCTCGCGCGCCAGGACGTCGAGCGCTTCCGCGACCACCGCGCCCGCGACGCACCCGCCCGACACGGAGCCCGCGACCTCGCCGCGAGCGGTCACCGCCATGGCCGCGCCCGGCTGCCGCGGGCCGGAACCCGCCACGTCCACGACGCGGGCGATCGCCACCCTCCTGCCCTGCCGGCGCCACGCGGTCGCCTGTTCGAGCACGTCCTGCATGGCGTCGAAGGTACGCCGGCTCTGCCCGCGACGGACCCCGTCGGACGGCCTCTTCACGCGCTGTTCACAGCTTCGGAACGCGACGAGATCGGGCACACATCCGACCGTTGCCGCACCCGGCGCCGCGCCGGCGGCCTCGCCCGCACCGTCCTGACGGGATGCCAGACTGCCCGCATGCGCATCTCCGCCAAGGTCGACTACGCCGTGCGCGCCGCGGCGGAGCTGGCCGTGCGCTCCCCGGGCAGGACGTCCGGCGCCACGACCGGCGAGACCCTGGGCGAGGCGCAGGGCATCCCCACCAAGTACCTCGAGAACATCCTCGCCGAGCTCCGACGCTCCGGGATCGTGGGGAGCCGGCGCGGCGCCGACGGCGGGTACTGGCTGGCCCGTCCGGCGGACGAGGTCTCGATCGCGGACATCGTGCGCGCGGTCGAGGGCCCGCTGGCCGACGTCCGCGGCGAGGCGCCGGAGGAGCTCGTCTACGACGGTCCGGCCAAGCCGCTGGAGCGCGTGTGGATCGCGACGCGCGCCAGCATCCGCCAGGTGCTCGAGGCGACGACGCTGGCCCACCTGGTCGCGGACGACCTGCCGCCGTACCTGGACGAGCTGCTCAGCGACGAGTCCGCCTGGACCCGCCGCTGACGGCACCCGCCGCCGTCCGCACCCGCCGGCGCCCGCACCCGCCGGCGCCCGCACCCTGGCGAAATTGCGTGAGTTGCCGTCGCTGAGCGACGCCAACCGACGCAGTTTCGGGGATGAGCGCGTGACTCAGTCGGCGGAGAGGAAGAGCGTCTTGGACTCGGTGTAGTGCTCGAGCGCCGCGAGGCCGAGCTCGCGACCCACGCCGCTGCGCTTGAAGCCCCCGAACGGCAGCTGGTAGCGGACGCTGCGGTTGGTGTTGACGCTCATCACGCCCGTGCGCACCGCCCTGCCCACGCGCACCGCACGGCCCACGTCGCGGGTCCACAACGTGCCCGACAGGCCGTACTCGCTGTCGTTGGCGATGCGGACGGCGTCGGCCTCGTCGTCGAACGGGATCATCGTGACGACCGGGCCGAAGATCTCCTCCCGGGCGATGCGCATGGAGTTGTCCACGCCCGCGACCACCGCGGGCGTCAGGAAGAAGCCGGGCCCGCTCGAGTCGCCGCCGCACAGCACCTCGGCTCCTTCGGAGCGGCCGATGTCCAGGTACTCCAGGCTGGTGTCGCGCTGGCCCGCGGAGATCATCGGGCCGATCTCGGTGGACTCGTCCGCCGGGTCGCCGACGACCATCCGCCCGGTCCGCTCGACCACGCCGGCGACCACCCGGTCGTACACCGAGCGCTCGACGAGCACGCGGCTGCGGGCGCAGCAGTCCTGGCCGGCGTTGGCGAAGACCGAGTACGGGATGGCGTCGATCGCCGCCTCCAGGTCGGCGTCCGCGAAGACGATCGCCGCGGACTTGCCGCCCAGCTCCAGCGAGATGCGGGTGATGTTGGGCGACAGCGTGCGCAGGAGGTGCGAACCCGTGGACGAGTCGCCAGTGAACGAGATCTTGTCCACGCGGGGATCGGCGACGAGCGCGTCGCCCACGCTGGCGCCGGGTCCGGGGAGCACGGTCACGCACTCGGCCGGCACGCCGGCCTCGACCAGCAGCTCACCCAGCATGAGCGCGGTCACCGGTGTGAGCGACGCCGGCTTCAGGATGACCGCGTTGCCGCAGGCCAGGGCGGGTGCCAGCTTCCACGTGGCGATCAGCATGGGGAAGTTCCACGGCACGATCAGGCCGCACACCCCGACCGGGACCTTGAGCACGAGGCCCAGGCCGGCGTCGGGCGTGGGCACGACGGCGCCCAGGTGCTTGTCGGCCGCGCCGGCGTAGTACTCGACGACGTCGGCCATCGCGTTCGCCTCCCATCGGGCGTCCTCGATGGTGTGACCGGCGTTGGCGACCTCGGCCCACGCGAAGCTCTCCAGGCGCTCCCGGATGAGCGCGGCGGCGCGCAGCAGCACCTTGCCGCGACCGGTGGCGTCCGTGTCCGCCCACACGCCTGCGTCGAACGCGGCGCGGGCCGTGGTGATCGCCCGCTCCAGGTCGCGTGGCCCGGCCTTGGCGATCGTGGCGAGCTGCTCGCCGGTCGACGGGTCGGTGACGCTGAACGTGGCGCCGTCCGCGGCGGCGACGCGCTCGCCGCCGATCAGCAGGTCCATGTGGCTCGGCACGGTGGCGCTCGGTGCCGCGGTGCCCGGGGAGGCCTGGGGGGAGGTCATGGACGGCGAGTGTAGGAAGCGCAGGCGCGGGACCCACATCCGGGTGCGGGTCCTCGATCCGGCGCTGGCTATCGTGCGGCGCCATGGCAGCTCGCAGCGGTGCAGGACGACTCGACGGCAAGGTGGCGCTCATCACGGGCGCGGCGGCGGGCCTGGGGCGCGTGGCCGCCGAGCTGTTCGCCGCCGAGGGTGCCGACGTGGTGATCGCGGACGTCACCGACGGCGCCGAGGCGGTCGAGGCCATCGCCGCCGGCGGAGGCCGGGCAGCCTTCGTGTCCACCGACGTCACCGACGAGGATTCCGTCCGCTCGGCGGTCGAGTTCGCAATCTCGGAGATCGGTGGACTCCACGTGCTCTACAACAACGCCGGCGTCTCGCTCGCGGACGACGACGGCGTGGTCAACACCGACGTGTCGGTCTGGGACCGGACGCTGCAGGTCAACGTCACCGGCGTGGCGCTGGGCTGCAAGCACGGGATCCCGGCCATGCTCGCCACCGTCGAGTCCGACCGGGCTGCAGGGCGCTCCGCCGGCGCATCGATCATCAACGTCGCCAGCTTCGTGGCCCATCTGGGGGCCGCCACCCCGCAGATCGCGTACACGGCCTCCAAGGGCGCGGTGCTGGCGATGACTCGGGAGATCGCCGTGATCCACGCCCGCCAGGGCCTGCGCGCCAACGCGCTGTGCCCCGGCCCCGTGCTCACGCCGCTGCTCGCCAAGTACCTCGACGACGACGCGAAGCGGCAGCGGCGACTGGTGCACATCCCCATGGGTCGCTTCGGCGAGCCGCAGGAGATCGCCAACGGCGCGCTGTTCCTGGCCTCCGACGAGTCCAGCTTCATGACCGGCCAGTCGCTGCTCGTCGACGGCGGCATCACGGCCGCGTACACCACGCCCGAGTAGACGGTCCGCTGCCCCACGACCGTCCCCACGAGACCGGAGGTGGTCACGTGCCGATCCGGATCACGCCGCGGTCCCGGCGGCTGCCCGACGACCGCCTGCTGGAGTGGGAGGAGCACTTCGACGAGTGGCGGGGGTGGCGTCACTTCACTGCGGGGAGGCTCGACGGGGAGCCGGTGACCGACACGGAGCTGGCCCGGCTGCTCGCCGGGCGGTGAGCGGGACCCGCGACGAGCGGGACCGACCGGT
>JAEZAI010000165.1 GCA_023427825.1 Actinomycetes bacterium | reverse complement strand
CCCGTCGAGCGATGCACGTCGAATCCCATCTGCACCAATTGCGCCACGACGCGTTGGATCTGCTCCTCGCTCGCGCGCTCCTCATCGGCGAGTACCGCCGGTTGGCCACCGCCGGCGGCGACGGCTCGCTGCCGCTCACCGAGCGCGAGCGGGAGGTGCTCGCCCACGTCGCCCGAGGCGAGTCCTACAAGGCGGTCGGCGAGGCGCTGTTCATCTCGCCCAAGACCGTCGAGAACCACGTGCGCAACACGATGGCCAAGCTGCACCTGTCACGACGGCACGAGCTCGTGCGCTGGGCCGTCGACCACGGCATCACCTGACGCCCCCACCCCGCCCGCTCTGTTCCCGTTCCGGTACCCCATGGGGTGCCGATTCGGGAACGAAGCCGGCCGTGTCAGGGCGAGGCCGCGTCAGTGCGAGCTGGTCACTCCCACTCGATGGTGCCGGGCGGCTTCGACGTGATGTCGTACGCCACCCGGTTGACGCCCGGGACCTCGTTGATGATCCGGCTCGCCATCGACTCGAGCACGTCGTAGGGGATGCGGGCCCAGTCGGCGGTCATGGCGTCCTCGGACGTGACCGCCCTGATGATGACCGGGTGCCCGTAGGTGCGTTCGTCGCCCATGACGCCGACGGTGCGGATGTCGGGCAGCACGGCGAACGCCTGCCAGATCTCGCGCTCCAGGCCGGCGATGCGCAGCTCCTCGCGGACGATCGCGTCGGCCTCCTGCAAGAGCGCCACCATCTCGGGCGTCACCTCGCCGATGATCCGCACGCCCAGGCCGGGGCCCGGGAACGGCTGACGCCACACGATCTCGTCGGGCAGGCCGAGCTCGTGGCCGACGGCGCGGACCTCGTCCTTGAACAGGAGGCGCAGCGGCGCGACCAGCTCGAAGTCCAGGTCCTCGGGCAGGCCGCCGACGTTGTGGTGGCTCTTGATCGTCGCGGCGTGCGCGGTGCCCGACTCGATCACGTCGGGGTAGAGCGTGCCCTGCACCAGGAACTGCGCGTCCTCGACGCCGCCGCGGGCGTCCTCGAACACCCGGATGAAGAGCTCGCCGATCGCCTTGCGCTTGTCCTCGGGCTCGGTCACGCCGGCGAGGCGCTCGAAGAACCGGTCGGCCGCCCGCACGTGGATCAGCTCCATGCCCTGGTGTCGGCGGAAGGTCTCGACCACCTGGTCGCCCTCGTTCTTGCGCATGAGGCCGGTGTCGACGAACACGCACGTGAGCTGCGGGCCGATCGCCTTGTGCACCAGCGCGGCCGCCACCGCGGAGTCGACGCCGCCCGACAGGCCGCAGATCGCCCTGCCCGCGCCGACCTGGGCACGGATCGCCTCGACCGACGCGTCGATGAAGTTCTCCATGGTCCACGTGGCCGGCAGACCCGCCAGATCGTGGAGGAACCTCGTGATCAGCTCCTGGCCGTGCGGCGTGTGGGCCACCTCGGGGTGGTACTGGACGCCCCAGATCTTGCGCTCCGGCGCCTCGATCACGGCGCACGGGGCACCCTCGGACGAGGCGGTCGCGACGAACCCCTCGGGCGGGCGCTGCACCGCGTCGAAGTGACTCATCCAGACCGTCTGGTCGGCGGGCAGGTCGTCCGTGAGGATCGAGGACACCACGTCGGTGCTGCGGTGCACGACCGTTCGGCCGTACTCGCCGGCGCCACCGCCGCCCACCTCGCCGCCGAGCTGCTGCGCGATCAGCTGCTGGCCGTAGCAGATGCCCAGGATGGGCACTCCCAGGTCGTACACGCCGGGATCGATCGACGGCGCGTCGGGCACCCGCACGGACTTGGGGCCGCCCGAGAAGATGATCGCCGCCGGATCCCGGCGGGCCAGCTCGGCCGCGGTGATCGAGTGCGGGACGATCTCGGAGTAGACGTTGGCCTCGCGCACGCGGCGGGCGATGAGCTGGGCGTACTGCGCGCCGAAGTCCACGACGAGCACCGTCGGCTGGTCGCCGACGACGCGCTCCGCCTCCTGTCGGCTCCCCTCGTCGGGTCGACCGGTCTCGCTCATCGCTGGCCTCCCGGCCTCACCGAGGGCGGCGCCGTGACGACCAGCTCCGCCTTCTGCAGCTCCTTCAACGTGCCGTGGCCGGTGACGGCCATGGACTTCCGCAGGCCGCCCATCAGGTTGGTGCGACCATCGGCCCGGTCCGACGGACCGAGCAGGATCTTCTCGAGCGAGCCCAGGCGCGGCATCCGACGCCCCCGGCCCCGCGGCAGGCGCGAGTGGAACGACGCCATGGACCACACCGCGCCACCCGCCGGCGACTCGTCGGCCCCGGCCAGCGGCGCCCCGAGCATGACGGCGTCGGCGCCGCACACGACCGCCTTGGCGATGTCGCCGCCGGTCGCCATGCCGCCGTCCGCGATCAGGTGCACGTACACGCCGGTCTCGTCGAGGTGGCGCATCCGGGCCGCCCGGGCGTCGGCGACGGCGGTGGCCTGCGGGTTGCCCACCCCGAGCACGTTGCCCGTCGTGGAGGTGACGCCGGTGCCGATGCCGACGAGCACGCCGGCCGCGCGGGTGCGCATCAGGTGCAGCGCGGCCTGGTAGCTGGCGCAGCCGCCGACGATCACCGGGACCTCGAGCCGCCGGACCAGGTGCTTCAGGTCCAGCGGGTCGTGCGCGCCGTCGGACACGTGCTCGGCCGAGGTCACCGTGCCCTGGATGACGAGCATGTCCGGTTCGGCGTTGATGATGTGGGGCAGCAGCGACTCGGTGTGTGCCGGGCTGACCGCGACGACCACCGTCGCACCGCCGTCGCGGATCTGCCCGACGCGCTCGGCGATCAGCTC
>JAEZAI010000106.1 GCA_023427825.1 Actinomycetes bacterium | reverse complement strand
CCCCGCCCGACCGGACACGGCGGGCACGACCCCAGCCGGACGGGCGCTGCCCGCACTCGGGGGCGGCTCCGCACTCGGGGGCGGCTCCGCACTCCGGAGGTGGCTCCGCACTCGGGAGGTGGCTCCGCACTCGGGAGGTGGCGAGGCGGGCTACCGTCCTCGGCGTGGACCTGACGACCATCCTCGAGCTGGCCGACCACGGTCGTGACGTCTTCGTTGGCATCGGTCCGCAGTACCCGTGGGGCGGGCTGTACGGCGGCCAGATCGTGGCCCAGGCGCTCATGGCAGCGTCCGCCACGGTCCCCGAGGAGCTCGGGGTGCACTCGCTGCGTGCCTACTTCATCCGGCGCGGCGACCACGACGAGCCGGTCCGCTACGAGGTCGACCGCATCCGCGACGGCCGGTCGTTCGCCACGCGGCGCGTCGTGGCCCGCCAGGCCGTGGGCGCGATCCTCAACCTGGAAGCCAGCTTCCAGCGCGACGAGCGCTCCGCGGACGTGGAGACGCTGGCACCGCCGCCCGACCTGCCGGTGCCGGACCAGCTCGAGGGCAGCTCGTGGAGCGCCGCCTTCGAGCGGGCGTTCGTGCCCAGCGACCGGGTGAGCTCGTCGATCGAGCGTGACGGGCGGGGCCGCGCCACCGCGTGGCTCCGGACCACCGAGCCGATCGGCGACGACCGGGTCCGTCACGCCGCCGCGCTCGCGTACATGAGCGACGACCTACCGACCGCCGCCGTCGTGCAGGCGCACCCGGTGCGCAACGAGCCGGACGAGACGCTGTACCGGGCGCTGTTCACCGCCAGCCTGGACCACACGATCTGGTTCCACCGTCCGCTGCAGGCCGACCAGTGGCACGTGCACGACTTCACCTGCCACACGTTCGTCGGCGGACGAGGGCTCTCCCTCGGCCACGTGTTCGCCCTCGACGGGACCCACGTGGCGACCGTGGCGCAGGAGGTCCTCCTGCGCGACACGCGCGAGCGCGACGCCTAGACCGGCGCCGCTCCGTCACCTCCCGCGATGCCCGGGTGAACCTCGGGGGATCGCTTCACTTCCGCACGCCGCTGCCGATGGTTCCACTGAAGGAGGTGGGTCCCGTGCGGTTGGTGGACCTGCAGGTGGGCGCCGAGCGCGGCGTGCACCTCGAGCTGCATCCCAGGTTGAACGTGGTGGTCGCCGGCGCGGCCGTCCAGGAGCGGATCGCGACACTGCTCGCACGCGCCTACGTGCAGGCCGGGTCGGAGGTGACCGGGACCGTCGACGGCGGGGGGTTCCTGACCCCGTTCGACCCGACGGCCGTGGTGGCGCTCGACCTGGCGGGCGACGGGTTGCCCCTGATCGGACCGGGTGAGCTCCCGGCACCCGACCCGACCCCTCGTCTCAGCGCGCGAGCCGGCGCCGTCGAGCGGGTCGACGCCGCGAGAGAGCAGCTGCGTCGGACGATCGACGACCGAGACCACCTGGCCCGGCTCCGCGACGCCACGTATGCCGCTGTCGCCGCCGGCACCGACGAGCGCGACGGCTGCCTGGCGCGGCTGGCGGACATCGGCGCCGCGGTCGAGGCGCTGCAGCACCGTCCGGCCGAGATCCTCACCGAGCGGACCGTCGCGATCGACGCCGCCGAGGCCGCCACGCGCCGGCTCGAGGAGCTGCAGGCGGTGCGCATCGAGCTGGCTGCCGCGCTGGGACCGGCCGAGGACGGCGCCGGCATCCGCATCGGCGCCGACACCGGCCCGCTGGTCGCGCTGATCGATCGCGCCGCTGGCGTCGGCGGTCTGAGGGCGGAGCAGCATCGGGAGGTCCAGCGCTGGCTCGGTGAGGTGGCCGCCGGCACCGCTGCGGTCAGCCCGGCCGCCCAGGCGCTGATGGCCGAGATCCACGCGGTCGAGAGCGCCTGGCAGCAGGCCGCGAGCGTGGGCATCGAGGGGGACCCGACGGTCGCCGCGCTGGCCGCCGAGCGCAACGATCTGGGCTCCAACCACGAGCTGCTCCTCGGGCTGCAGAGCTCGGGCCTGCTGGGCGACACGGCGAGGAGCCAGATCGACGCGGCGCACATCGCGCTGCTCCAGGCGGCCAAGTCGCAGCAGGCGGCTGCGGCGGACGCCGAGCAGCAGGTCCTGGCCCGCTACGGGTTCGACTCGTACCTCGAGTACACGATCGCGACGTCCACCCGCAGCGTCGGCCAGGCGGTGGAGGCCAAGCTCGACGAGCTCACCCAGCACATCGCGTCGCTCGATGCAGCGCTGGCCGAGGCGCGTGCTGCCGCCGCAGGTCGGATCGAGCAGCTGGCGGCGCAGCGAGAGCCCGCGCAGGAGCGAGTCACCGCCTTCCTCGGCTACCGCCCCGACGGTTCGTCGCTCGAACACCTCGCCCGCGTGCCCGACGTGCCGCACGTGATCTCTCGGCTGACGCTCACGCTGGACGAGGCCGTGGAGGCCGCCCAGGAGGAGGTCGTCCGCTACCGCGACATGGTGGGGGAGCTCGACGACGAGCAGGCCACGATCGCAGCCCGTCGTCAGGAGCTCGACGAGCAGCGCGAGCAGCTCGCCGCCCGCATCGCAGACCTGGAGGACGTGCTGGCGCGGGCCGTGCCGGAGGCCGAGGCCATGGCCGCCCGCGTCCAGGCCGCCGAACAGGCCGCCGCAGCCGCGTCCGACGCCGTCGCCGCCGCCACGGCCGAGGTGGAGCGCATCGACGCCGTGCCCACCGATCGCTACAGCCGTGACGACGTGCCCGCCGTGATCGAGGCGATCGTCGGCCGGCTCGACCCCTGGTCGAGCGCACCGCCGCCGGTGGTCCTCTGCGACACGTTCGCCCCCCTGGCGGCCGACGACGCAGTGGTCGCACTCGAGGCGCTGGTTACCCGCGCCGAGCGCAACCAGATCCTGTACCTGACGGCCAACCCCGCCGTCCGGGACTGGGCGCGGTCCCTGGACCCCGCCGTCGGCCGGCTGGTGATCGTGTCGCAGGGCCGGTGGTCGCCCCGTCGCCTGGGCCGCAAGGTCCTCGGCCGGCGCACCGACGCCTGAGCGTCGTCGGTCAGTCGGTCCGGCGCCCGCCGTGTCGTCGGCGAGCGGGCGGCCGGTGGTTCCGTCGGTCAGTCGGTGCGACGCCCGCCGTGTCGTCGGCGAGCGGGCGGCCCGTGGTTCCGTCGGTCAGTCGGTGCGACGCCCGCCGCGGGTCATGGCGAACACGTCCAGCGCGCGGTCGAGGGCACCCACGTCGTCGACCAGTCCGCGGTCCAGGACCTCCTCGCGGATCGTCCGGCCCGACGCGACGGCCGCCTTGGCCACCGCGGCGGCCTGCTCGTAGCCGATCAACGGGACCAACGAGGTCACGATGGCGGACGACGACTCGGCGTAGCGGCGGGCACGGGGCGCGTCCGCGGTGATGCCGTCGATGCAGCGGTGGGCGAGCAGCACCGACACGTTGGACAGCAGCTCGATGGACTCGAGCAGGTTGCGTCCCATCACCGGCAGCATCACGTTGAGCTCGAAGTTGCCCGCCGCCCCGGCGAAGGCGACGGCGGCGTCGTTGCCGATCACCTGGGCCACCACCTGCTGCGTGGCCTCGGGCAGGACGGGGTTCACCTTGCCGGGCATGATCGAGCTGCCGGGCTGCAGGTCGGGGAGGTGGATCTCGGCCAGCCCGGCCGACGGCCCGGACGACATCCAGCGCAGGTCCGACGCCAGCTTGTTCAGACTCACCGCCACCACGCGGCACGCTCCACTGGCCTCGACCAGCACGTCCTGGGCGCCCTGCGCCTCGAAGTGGTCGCGGGCCTCCGACAGCTCGAGCCCGGTGCGCTCGGCCACCAGCTCGATCACCTCGGCGGCGAAGCCCTCGGGGGCGTTCAGCCCGGTGCCCACCGCTGTGCCGCCCAGGGGGAGCTGACCCAGGCGCGGCAGCACTGCGCGCAGCCGATCCATGCCGAGCTCCACGGCGGTGGCGTAGCCGCCGAACTCCTGGCCGAGTGTGACCGGGACCGCGTCCATGAGGTGCGTTCGGCCGGCCTTGACCACGTCCGCGAACCGCTCCTGGGCTGCCCGCAGCGAACGGCCCAGGTGGTCCAGCGCGGGGATCATGTCGTGGACGATCCCGTTGGCCGCGGCGATCCGGATGGCGGAGGGGAACGTGTCGTTCGAGGACTGGCCCGCGTTCACGTGGTCGTTGGGGTGGACCGGGAAGCCGGCACGAGCGCCCGCCACCGTGGAGAGGACCTCGTTGACGTTCATGTTGGTGGAGGTGCCCGAGCCGGTCTGGAACACGTCGACGGGGAACTGGTCGTCGTGGACACCCGCGAGGACCTCGTCCGCCGCCGCGACGATCGCATCCGTCACCTGCTGGTCCACATGGCCTCGACGGGCGTTGACCTGCGCGGCCGCCCGCTTGATCTCGACCAGCGCCCGCACCAGCGAGGGAGCGACCGTCGTGTCCGACACCGGGAAGTTCTCGATCGCCCGCTGCGTCTGGGCCTGCCAGCGCGCCGCGGCCGGCACCCGCACCTCGCCCAGCGAGTCGTGCTCGATCCTGTAGCCGTCGCCGTCGTCGCTCATGCGGGCAGGTCTACCGCGGCGCGGGAGCGCGCGGGCCCGCGGCCGTCGGCGGCGGCGATGTTCGCCGCGGTGTTCACGAGCCCCACGTGGGAGAACGCCTGCGGGAAGTTGCCGAGCATGCGGCCTGCGGCCGGGTCGTACTCCTCGGACAGCAGGCCGACGTCGTTGCGCAGGCCCCGCAGCCGCTCGAAGATCTCGGTCGCCTCGTCGACCCGGCCCATGAACGCAAGGTTGTCGGCGAGCCAGAAGGTGGTCAGCAGGAACGCACCCTCGCCCGGCGGGAGTCCGTCGACCGTGACGCCGTCGGGTCCGACCGGATCGGTCTCGTAACGCCGCACGAAGCCGTCGACCGCGAGCCGCTCCTGGATCGCCCGGACCGTCGAGACGATCCTCGGGTCGCCGGGTGGCAGGAAGCCGACCGTGACCATCATCAGCAGGCTCGCGTCCAGGCGATCGGAGCCGTAGTACTGGGTGAACGCGCCGAGGTCGTCGCTCCAGCCCTGCTCGCACACCTGGGCGTGGACGCGATCCCGCAGCGCCGCCCAGCGCTCCACGCGGTCCCGGTCGACCGAGCCGATGATCGGGTCACCTGCGACCACGCCCGCCGCCATGTGCACCGCCCGGTCGAACGCCACCCAGGCCATGACCTTGGAGTGCGTGAAGTGCCGCCGCGGGCCCCGGACCTCCCAGATGCCCTCGTCCGGTTCCTCCCACACGTTCTCGAGGTGCGCCATCAGCGCCCGGAAGATGTCCACGCCCGCCGCGTCCCGGGGCTGCATGCCGTTGCGGCGGGCGGTCGCGGCGGCGTCCATGACCTCGCCGAACACGTCGAGCTGGAACTGGCCCGACGCGGCGTTGCCGATCCGCACGGGCGCGGATCCCTCGTAGCCGGGCAACCAGTCGAGGACGAGCTCGGGCAGCCGTCGCTCGCCGCCGACGCCGTACAGGATCTGGAAGTCACCGGGGCTGCCGGCGACCGCACGACGCAGCCAGCGCGACCATGCCGCAGCCTCCTCCTGGAACCCCGTGACGAGGAACGCCTGCAGCGTGAACGTGGCGTCGCGCAACCACGAGTACCGGTAGTCCCAGTTGCGGACCGAGCCGATCCACTCCGGGAGCGAGGTGGTGGCCGCCGCCGCGACGGCGCCGGTGCTGCTGTTGGTCAGCGCCTTCAGCGTGATCAGCGACCGCACCACGTCGTTGCGCCACGGGCCGTCGTAGGTGCAGCGCGACACCCAGGCCCGCCACCAGCCCCGGGTCCCGTGGAGCGCGGCGGCGGTGTCGAGCGGCAGCGGCGCCGGGTCCACGGACGGGTGCCACGCCAGCGAGAACGATCGCTGCTCGCCCGCGTTCACCGTGAAGTCGGCGAAGGTCCGCATGTCGCGCCCGTGCAGCGGCACCGGACTGTGGAACCGCAGCGCTTCGCTCCCGCCGACCATCAGCAGCCCGTCCCCGCTGGCCCGCACCCAGGGCACGACCGAGCCGTAGTCGAAGCGGACGACGAGCTCCAGGGACATGTCGACGGTGCCCGACCGGCCCTCGACCCTGCGGTGGATCGTCGGATGCTCGTGCTCCGGCGTCATGAAGTCGATGAGCGCCACGGAGCCCGTCGCGGTCGTCATGACCGTCTCCAGGACGAGCGTGTCGGGTTCGTAGCGCCGCTCCACGTGGAGCACCGGGTCCGACGGCGCGAGCCGCCAGTGGCCGTGGTCGGAGGTGCCGAGGAGCGCGGCGAAGCACGCGGGCGAGTCGATGCGCGCCGGGCACCACCAGTCGATGGAGCCGGTGCGGTCGACGAGCGCCACGCCCCGGGTGTCGCCGATCAGGGCGTGATCCTCGATGAGGGAGCCCGGGACGGCGGGGCCGGGGGACGGGGTGTCGGACGCGGGGGACGACATCACCCGAACGCTAACGGTGCGGCGGCGCCGCACCTCGTCCCCGCAGGTGATCGGGCCGCGTCAGGCCATCGAGAACAGGAAGACCTGGGTGGCGTAGGCGACCGGTCGGGGATCGTCCATGTGGGGGCCGAAGTCCCACAGCGTCATGTCCGCCGACGCGTAGCCGCCGCCGGCGTGGCGGGCGGTGTTGTGCGCGAGCACCCATGGCGACCGGCAGTCGTCGAGCACGTGAAGGGTCAGGTCCACGCTGGGCGCGAACCACGGCGGCTGGCCGGGGCCGAGCTTCTCGCCGGCGGCGCCCGGCATGGTGTCGACGAGCAGGGCGAACGAGAAGGGGTCGAGCGTTCCGTCGGCCCGCATCGGTGCCTCGTCGAACCGGTACCAGTTGGCGCGCTCCGCGCGATCGGGCACGTAGTCGGCCCACGGCGGGTTGCCGATCGCCGGCCGGCCCTCCATGCGCTGCGTCCAGAAGGGCATCGGCTCGAAGTGCGGCTCGAAGCCGTCCGGCGGCGGGTCCCGGAAGCTCGGGCAGTCGTCCGGCAGCGGCACGTCGGGCGGGGGAGCGATGTCGGTGAAGTCGAAGCCGCGCCGCTCGGCGCCGAACGCGGCGGTGACCACGTGGCCGCGTCGGGCGTCGGGCGGGCGCACCTCGGCGCGCAGGTGGGACATGGTGCGGCCCCGCCGGAGGACCTCGACCTCCACGTCCACGTCACCGTGCGGGACCTGGGCGGTGAACATGGTGTGCATGGTCCGCAGGTGCTGCTCGGGGTGGTCGAGCTCGGCGGCCATGGCGGCCAGGGCGATCGCCGTGGTCACACCGCCCTGCGGCATGGGCCGCAGCACCCACGAGTCGTCGATGTGGCCGGCGTAGCGGGCGATCGCGCCGTCGTCGGATCCGTCGAGACGGGTGACGGTCGTCAGGTCGTCGAACGGGGTGCCCATGGCGTCACTCTCCCACCGGGCGGCGGCGCCGGGTCAACCGAGATCCCGGCGAGCGGGGTGACCCGCCTGCCGAGCGGGCACTCAGCCGGTCGCCGCCCCGAGGGGCGAGCGGGTGCTCACCCGCAACAGGCGCGCCGTAGGTTGGACCGGTGACACCACGAGTCCCCCTCTCCGTGCTCGAGCTGGCCATCGTGACCGCCGAGGGCACCACACGCGACGCCCTGCTCGGGGCCACCGAGCTGGCGCAGGCCGCCGACCGCCTGGGCTACGAGCGGTTCTGGGTGGCCGAGCACCACAACATGACGTCGGTGGCGAGCACCAACCCGCCGGTGCTCATGGCCCACCTCGCCGCTCGCACCGAGCGCATCCGGGTGGGGTCGGGCGGCGTGATGCTGCCGAACCACGCCCCGCTCGTCGTGGCGGAGCAGATCGCCGCCATCGAGGCCCTCCACCCCGGTCGCGTGGATCTGGGCATCGGGCGTGCGCCCGGCACCGATCCGTACACCGCCATGGCCCTGCGGCGCACCGAGGACCTCTCCGCAGAGGACTTCCCCCGCGACCTGCTCGACCTGATGGGCCTGCTGGGCGACCCCCGGCCCGAGGCCCGCAGGGAGCTGGTCACCGGGGGCCGCCCGCTGTGGGAGCGGTTCGCGGCCACCCCGCTCGCGGACTCGCACCCGCAGATCCTGCTGCTGGGCTCGAGCGGCTACAGCGCCCAGCTCGCCGGGCTCCTCGGGCTGCGGTTCGTGTTCGCGCACCACTTCGACATGGGCGGCACCGACGAGGCCGCCGACCTGTACCGCCGGTCCTTCCGGCCGTCCGCCGAGCTCGCCGAGCCGCACCTCATCGTCTCCGCGAACGTGCTGGTCGCCGAGCCCGAGGAGGAGGCCGAGCGCCAGTCGCTGCCCGGTCAGCTGCTCATCCACGGCATCCGGACCGGCGAGCGCATCCGTCTGGTCAGCCCCGACGAGGCGGCGGACCACCGTTGGGCCGGCGTGGCTCGCACGACGCGCTCCAACCGCATCGTGGGCACGCCCGACCAGGCCGTCGAGCGCCTCGACGAGCTGGCGGCACGCACCGGCGCGGACGAGCTGATGATCTCGACGGTCTGCCACGCCACCGCCACCCGGGTGGCCAGCCTGGAGCTCCTGGCCGAGGCCTGGGGGACCGGAGCGGACCTCCAGGCGGTCGCATCGGCCGGCTGACCCGCGCAACCCGTCCGCGGGCTCGGATCCGCGGCGCTCGGCGTCGCGGCGCGCCGCTCAGTGCGCGGTCGCGTGGGTGGACCCGGCCGGGGACACCGCGCTGGTGCCGTCCTCCAGGACCGTCAGGATCTCGGCGCCCGACTCCGTGACCACCACCGTGTGCTCGAACTGGGCCGAGGGCATGCCGTCGTCGAGGATCTCGGTCCAGCCGTCGTCCGCCGTGGTGAAGCGGGCCGCACCGGTCCGCAGCATGGGCTCCACCGTCAGGCAGAGGCCCGGCACGGCCACCGACCGGTCCCGGGACGAGATCGCGTGGTGGACGTGGGGATCGGCGTGGAACACCTCACCGATGCCGTGCCCGCCGTACTCCGACACCACGCCGTAGCCGCGGGCCTCGGCCACCGCGGTGACCGCCTGGGCGACGCGCTGCATGGGCTCGCCGGGACGGATGTTGGCGATGCCCGCGAGCGTGGCGTCGCGGGTGGTGTCGATCAACGCCGCGAGCTCGGGGGAGATCGTGCCGACGCCGACGGTGGCGGACGTGTCGCCGTGCATCCCGTCGACGAACGCGGTCACGTCGAGGTTGATGATGTCGCCGTCCTGCAGCGGCCGGTCATCGGGGATGCCGTGGCAGAGGACCTCGTTCACCGAGGTGCACAGCGACTTCGGGTAGTCGTGGTACCCGAGCGTGGACGGGTACGCGCCCCGGGACACGTAGGCGTCGTGGGCGATCTCGTCGAGCTCCTCGGTGGTCACCCCGGGCGCCACGGCGGCGACCGTGACCGCGAGGACCTCGGCCGCCACCCTCGACGCGTGGCGCATGCGGTCCAGGGCGGCACCCGACAGGATCTGGGCGTCGGGCGGGGGCCACACGGTGCCGTCCTCGACGTAGTGGGGACGGGCGATCGACTCGGGGACCGGCCGCTCGGCGCTGACGTGGCCCGGGCGGACGGGGGAGCGCACCAGGGCGGCGCGGTCGAGGTGGCAGCGCTTCAGCTTCTTGCCGCTGCCGCACCAGCACGGCGCGTTCCGGGAGAGGGCCATGGCGACCAAGCTACCGACGGGTGGGAGGGTCGTTCAGGCGGCCATCGCGCTGGCCTGCCAGGCGAACACGAGGCTGATGGCCCGGAAGTCGGTGTCCAGCCCGTCGCCCATCCGGTTCATGCCGTACGCGAACGTCGTGCGGGCGTCCAGGTCGTTGATCACCACCGAACCGCCCCAGCCGCCCCAGAAGCAGGCACGGGGGTTGGCGCTCACCGGCACCTCCGGCCCGTTCAACCCGAACCCGATGCCCAGCCGCGTGTCGATCTCCTGCACCAGGTCGGGCCCGACCCACTGCTCGCGGAAGATCTGCGCCACGCCCTCGGGCGACAGGAACTCGGTTCCGTCGACCGTGCCGTGGTTGCTCACGATGCTCTGGACCCGGGCCAGGGACCGGGCGTTGCCGTGGCCGTTCGACGCCGGCAGCTCGATGCGGCGGTAGTCGACCGTGTTGCCGATGTCGGCCGTGATCACCGGGTTGTTGAGCGCGCGCTCGCCCACGGACCCGGCGGTCGAGCGACCGCCCAGCGGCAGGGACGGCGGGACGATCGTCGCGATCCGCTCGTCGTGCTCCGGCCCGGTCCCGATGTGGAAGTCCGCGCCCAACGGCTCCGCGAACGTGGTGCGGAAGTACGTTCCCAGGGTGTCGCCGGTGATGCGCCGGACCAGCTCGCCCAGCAGGAAGCCCTGCGTCACGGCGTGGTAGCCGGCGGCCGTCCCGGGCTCCCACCACGGCGCCTCCTCGGCGAGGAGCGCGGCCGCTGCGGGCGCGTCGTACATGTGCTCGAGGGTGATCGGCCGGGTCCACCCCGGCAACCCGGCGGTGTGGCTCAGCACGTGGCGGACGAGCACGCCCTCCTTGCCGTTCGCGCCGAACTCGGGCCAGTAGTCGGCGACCGGCGCGTCCAGGTCGACCGACCCCCGGTCCGCGAGCGTGAGCAGGCACAGCGCCGCCATGGTCTTGGTCGAGGACCACAGGCAGCAGATCGTGTCCTCCGTCCACGGCGCGCCGGACCCGCGGTCGGCGACGCCGCCCCACAGGTCCACGACCAGCTCCCCCTTGATCGCGATCGCCACGCTGGCGCCGTCCTCGAGCCCGTTGTCGAAGTTGGCCTGGAACGCGTCGGCGACCGCCGAGAAGCGCTCGTCGCAGTGGCCCTGGACCGTGGTCGTCATGTGGTTCCCC
>JAEZAI010000108.1 GCA_023427825.1 Actinomycetes bacterium | reverse complement strand
GGTCACCGCGGTGCGGGCGCTCGACGCGCCGGCGGAGCGGCCCGACGGCTTCGACCTGGCTGCCGAGTTCGCCGCCTTCGTCGAGCGGCTCGACGAGGCCGCCACGCCGCTGCGGTGCCGGCTGGTCGTCCACCCGTCGGTCGCGCCGCCGCTGAGGTGGACCCTGAAGAGCAGGGTGCGGATGGTCGAGGAACGCCAGGACGGCCGGTTGGTGGTCGACGTGCGCGGCCCGAACGTCGACGCGCTCGCCGCGCAGCTGGCCGGGATGGGTCCCGATCTCGAGGTGGTGGACTGTCCCGAGCTGCGCGAGCGTCTGGCGGAGATCGGGAGGGGACTGGTGGCACGACATGGCTGATGACGCGACGCCCTCGGGGGCCGCGGGCGGGTCGCCCAACCTCGCCGTGCGCCTGGACCCCGACGCGCTCCGCCACGTCCGGCGCGGTCACCCGTGGGTGTTCGACGGCTCGATCGAGTCGGTCCGAGGTGGGCGGGACGGCGACGGCACCGGCGAGCCGGGCGACCTGGCGGTCGTCTTCGACGAGCGCCGGCGGTTCGCCGCGGTCGGCCTGTGGGACCCGGCGTCGCCGATCCGCATCAAGGTGCTGCAGTCGAGCCACCCGGTCGAACTGGGCCCGGAGCTCTGGAACGATCGCCTGGCGCACGCGCTCGCACACCGCTGGGCGCTGCTCGGCTCCGCCGACAGCGACGCGCTGCGCCTGCTGCACGGCGAGAACGACCGCATGCCCGGCGTGGTCGTCGACCTCTACCGCACGGTCGCGGTGGTCAAGCTGTACTCCGAGGCCTGGATCCCGCACCTGGACGACCTGCTCGACGTGCTCCAGGCGGCCGTCTGGTCGATCACCGGCATCGTGCTCCGGCTGTCGCGGCGTGTCGCTGCGGGTGCGCTGGCCGGGCAGCGGGGGCTGGTCGACGGCGAGGTGGTGCGCGGCTCGCTCCGCACCGAGCGGGTGACGTTCAGCGAGCACGGCCTCCGGTTCGCGGACGACGTACGTCGCGGGCAGAAGACGGGATGGTTCCTCGACCAGCGCGACAACCGCGCGCTCGTGGGCGCCATGGCCGACGGCGCGCGGGTGCTCGACGTGTTCTGCTGCGGGGGCGGCTTCAGCGTGCACGCCGCGGCCGGCGGGGCGACCCACGTCCACAGCGTGGACATCAGCCCTCACGCCATCGCAGAGACCGCCAACAGCTTCGAGCTGAACCGCGACGTGGGATCGGTCGGTCGGGCCACCACGGTCGGCACGGTGGGCGACGCGTTCGAGGTCATGGACGACCTGCGGCGGGCCGGCGAGCGGTTCGACCTGGTCGTGGTGGACCCGCCGTCCTTCGCCTCCCGCCAGGCCGACGTGACCGGGGCACTGAAGGCCTACGGAGCGCTCACCACGCTCGCGGTGGGCCTGGTCGAACCGGGTGGGACCCTGGTGCAGGCGTCGTGCTCCAGCCGGGTCGACACGGCGTCGTTCATGGGCATCGTGCATCGGGCGGCGGAGCGAGCGGGCGCGTCGCTGGTGACGCTGGAGCAGACCGGCCAGCCGATCGACCACCCGGTCGGCTTCCCCGAGGGCGCCTACCTCAAGGCGCTGTTCGCCCGGGTGGAGCGCTGACCCCACGCGCGGCGCGTCGCGATCGCTGACAGGATCGGGATGTGCGCTTCTCGGTCTGGCCCAACCTCATGCAACCCGCCCAGGACGTCCTCGACGTCGGCCGTCACGCGGACCGCACGGGCTGGGACGGCGTGTGGGTGGCGGACCACTTCATGGGCGACGGTGGCGGCTTCGGTGAGCCCGAGTCGCCGACGCTCGAGGCCACCGCGGTCGTCGCGGCGCTGGCCGTCGCCACGTCCAGGGTGCGGATCGGTCCGCTCGTCCTCGGCTCGACCTACCGCCATCCGGCCGTCGTCGCGAAGTGGGCCGCGACCGTGGACCACCTGAGCGCCGCCGGCACAGGCGGCACAGACGGCACAGGCGGCGCCGGGCGACTGGTCCTGGGGCTCGGCGCCGGCTGGCAGCTCAACGAGCACGAGCAGTACGGCATCGAGCTCCCGCCGGTCCGAGAGCGGGTCGACCGCTTCGCCGAGTACTGCCGGGCCGTCTCGTCGCTGCTCGGCGAGCCGACGACGGACCTGGACGGGGAGTGGTTCCAGCTCGACGGTGCCCTGTGCGAGCCCAAGGCGGTGGCCGGGCCGGGACGACCGGGGATCCCGCTCCTCGTGGGTGGCAAGGGGGAGCGGATGCTCCGCATCACCGCCCGCGTGGCGGACGAGTGGAACATGTGGGGTCTTCCCGAGCTGATCGCGCAGCGTTCCGCTCAGCTGGACCGGGCCTGCGAGTCGATCGGCCGCGACCCGGCCACGATCGCCCGCTCCACCCAGGCGCTGCTGCTGCCGACCGACGACGCGGATCTCGCCCGGCGCTTCCTCGACGCGGTGGCGCCCCGCGCCGCGGTGGCGGGCCCGATCGGGCGGATCGTGGAGACGGTCGAGGCGTGGCGGGACGTCGGCGTCGCCGAGGTGGTCGTGCCCGACTCCCCGCTCGGACGCGGCACGCAGCGCCTGGAGCACCTGGACGCGCTGGCCGAGGCGTTCGCGCCGTTCCGGGGCTGACCGACCGTCGGTCCCCGACCGGCTCGCCCGCTCCCTGCCCGCTCGGGGATCGGAGGGCTCAGCCGCCGTGGCGGTCGTCGGCGCCGAGCAGGTCGTGCAGGTCGCCCGCCGGACCGTCGTGGACGAGCTCGCCGTTCTCCAGCATGAGCCCTCGCTCGAAGCGGTCGATCACGTCGGGGTCGTGCGTGGCGACGAGGATCGTGGCGTCGTTGTCGCGCGCCTCGTCGATGAGCTCGAGGAGCGCCAAGCGCCCGGAGGCGTCGAGGCCGACGAACGGCTCGTCGACGAGGAGGACCGAGAACGGCCGGCACAGCGCCACGGCGATCGCCGACTTCTGGCGGAGGCCGCGGCTGAACTGCGACGGCAGGTGGTCCTTGCGGTCCTCCACGCCCAGGCGCTCGAGGAGCTCGTCCAGGAACGGGTCGTCGCCGGAGCCGCCGTGCATGCGGTTGATGTACTCGACGTGCTCCCAGAGGCTGAGGTCGTCGTAGAGCACGGGCGCATCGGGCAGCCACGACAGCTCGGCCCGGGCCTGGAGCGTGTCGTTGGGCAGGCCGTGCACCAGCACGTTGCCGTCGGTCGGCTCCAGCACGCCCGCCATCATGCTGAGCAGCGTGGACTTGCCGGAGCCGTTGTGGCCGACGAGCACCACGGACTGACCGGCGGGCACCTCGAGGTCCATCTCCTCGAGCGCGGCCACCTCGCCGTAGAACTTGGAGAGGCCGGGGACCTCGATCGCGGGCGGCTCGTCGGCCGGGAGCTGACGGCTCTTCTTCTGGTTCATCGCTGCTTCCAGGTGGAGTGCGGGGCGTCCGCCCCGA
>JAEZAI010000086.1 GCA_023427825.1 Actinomycetes bacterium | reverse complement strand
GCGGGGAAGCGGGCGGCGACGAGCGAGCCCGCGGGCGTGACCACCTCGACCGGCCGCATCACGCCGGCGTTGGCCGGCAGCGTGGGGTCGAGCACCGACCGCAGCACGAACGCGACGGCGGACACGGTCACGGCCCGGACGGCGTTGGTGTTGCCGGCGCGCTGGTCGTCGGTGCCGGTGAAGTCGAACGTGATCGACGGCTGCGGGCCGGACTCGATCGTGACCCGGCAGGCGATCGTGGCCGGGCGCTGCTGGTCCTCGGCCGGGCCGGTCGAGTCCATGACGTCGGGCGCCGCCCACGACCCCGACGGTGCAGCGGCGAGCGCGGCCCGGCACCGGCGCTCACCGTGGGCCAGCACCTCCTCGAACGGCGCGTCGGCGCACCGCGCCAGTCGCCGGACGCCGACCACGTTGGCGCCGACCTGCGCGTCGAGGTCCCCCGCCCGCTCCCAGGGCGTGCGCGACGCCGACAACAGCAGCTCGCGCACCTCCGGCGTCAGCAGCATCGGCGGGATCCGCAGGCCCTCCTGCTGGATCTCGGTCGCGTCGGCCGGCAGCGACCCCGGCGCCGCGCCGCCCACGTCCGCGTGGTGCGCCCGGTTGGCGACCCACCCGACCAGCCGGCCGTCGACGTGGCAGGGCGCCACCACGGTCACGTCGTTCAGATGGGTGCCACCCCGGTAGGGGTCGTTGACGATCGCCTGGTCGCCCGCGCCCAGTCGGTCGCCGAGGTCGCGGATGACCGCCTCGACCGACGCCGGCATGGACCCCAGGTGCACCGGGATGTGCTCGGCCTGGGCGAGCAGCGAGCCGTCGGGCGAGAACACTGCAGCCGAGCAGTCGGCCCGCTCCTTGATGTTCGGGCTGAACGCGCTGCGCTGGAGCACGGCTCCCACCTCCTCGGCCACCCCGCCGAGGCCGGCGATCAGCACCTGCAGCTGCGACGGCGAGAGGCTCATGCGCCCAGTCCCGAGTCGCCCGACCCGACCCGGTGCAGCACCAGCGAACCGAGCGGCCCCTCCTCGCCGCGCCATCCCTCGGGCACCCAGATCGTGCAGTCCTCCCGGACCACCACACGAGGCCCGACGACCGGCTCGGTCCACCGCCCCTCCCAGCTGGCGAGCACCTCGTCGATCGACGCCGGCGCCGGCGTCTCGACCACGGCCCGCAGCGCGACGACCTCGATCGGGTCACCCGGACGCGCCTCGCCGTTGCGGCGACGGTGCTCCTCCGGGAAGTCGTCGACCGTCGGGACGCGCAGCTCGTGGCTCTGACCCCGGTACCGGCAGTCGAGCGCGGTCGTCACGACGGCGCCATCCGCGTCGACGAGTGCGAGCGCTTCGTCGGCCAGCGCCTCGCGAGCTGCGTCGAGGCCGTCCAGGTCGGTGCCGCCCGGCCACGACCGCACCACCTCGCGCCGGCCCGGTGCGGTGAGGAGCCCGACCGCCGAGAGCACGCCCGCGGCCGCCGGCACGATCACGGTCGGCGTGCCGAGCGCCTCGGCGAGCTCGCAGGCGTGCAGCGGACCGGCACCCCCGAACGCCACCAACGCCAGACCGGCCGGGTCCACGCCCTGCTCCACCGACACCGCTCGCAGTGCCCGCTCCATGCCGGCGTTCACGACCGCGATCACGCCCTCGGCGTCCACGCCCGCGGCGTCGAGCGCAGCGCGGGCAGCGTCCACGTCCAGCTCGCCCAGGGCGCCGAAGCTCGAGCCGGCGGGGATGCGTCCGGCGACCAGGTCCGCATCGGTGACCGTGGGCCGGGTGCCCCCGTGGCCGTAGCAGGCCGGGCCGGGCCGGGCGCCGGCGGACTCGGGGCCGACCACCAGCGCGCCGCCCTCGTCGATGCGCGCGATCGATCCGCCGCCGGCGCCGATCGTGTGGATGGCCAGCGCCGGCGCCCGCACGGGGAGCCCGGCCACGCGCTGCTCGGAGGCCGGCTGCGGCGCGCCGTCCCGGATCAGGCACACGTCGGTGCTGGTGCCGCCCATGTCGAAGCTGAGCGCGTCGTCGAACCCGCAGGCCCGCGCCACCTCGGCGGCGGCCCGTGCGCCACCGGCCGGACCCGACAGCAGGAGCAGGACCGGGAGGGCGGCGGCGGTGGCCAGATCGACCGACCCGCCGGCGGACGTCATCACCACGATCTCGTCGACGGTGCCGCCGGACGCGCCGGACCCGGCGAGGCCGGCCAGGTACGGACCGCACACCGGTCGGAGGGAGGCGTTGAGCACGGTCGTGACCGTCCGCTCGTACTCCCGGAACTCGGGCGCCACGAGGTGCGAGGCGCTCACGTCCCATCCCGCGTCGGCGAGCGCGTCGGCGACCGCGGCCTCGTGGTCGGAGTGGCGGTCTGCGTGGAGGAGGCACACCGCGACGGCCTCGACGCCGCTCGTCACCTCGGGCAGCCGGTCGAGCGTCACCGGCACGAGCACCGTCCCGTCCGCCGCCACACGCTCGGGGACCTCCAACCGGTCGACCCGCTCGACGAGCGGCGCCGGACGGTCCACCCACGGGTCGTAGAGCGAGGGCCGGTCCTGGCGGGCGATCTCGATCACGTCGGCGAAGCCCTCGGTCGTCACGAGCGCCACCCGGGCACCGCGCCGCTCGAGCAGCGCGGTCGTCGCCACCGTTGTCCCGTGGGCCAGGAGACCCACGCCGCCCGGGGCCATCGC
>JAEZAI010000099.1 GCA_023427825.1 Actinomycetes bacterium | reverse complement strand
GTGGTGCAGGAGGGCGAGGTGGTGCTGTGCGACTTCGGCGGCACGATGGCCGACGAGCACGGCGTCGGCTACTGCTCGGACATCACCCGCTGCGTCTGGACGGGCGAGCCCGACGGAGCGGCCGCCGAGATCTACGAGGTGCTCCGCACCGCCCAGGAGGCCGCGTTCGACGCGGTGGCCCCCGGGGTCGCCGCCGAGGACGTCGACGCCGCGGCGCGCACGGTGATCGAGGCGGCCGGCCTGGGGGAGCGGTTCGTGCACCGCACCGGTCACGGCATCGGTGTGGAGGAGCACGAGGACCCGTACGTCGTCGCGGGGAACCGCGACGAGCTGGTCGTCGGCAACGCCTTCAGCATCGAGCCGGGCATCTACCTGCCGGGGCGGTTGGGCTTCCGGCTCGAGGACATCGTGGTCGTCGGAGCGGACGGCGGCGAGCGTCTCAACGTGGTCGACCGGGGGTTGATCGCCACATGAGCACAGATCAAGGTCTGAACCGGACTCGGCGTGGGTACGGTCCGCTCCAGCGTGTCCGCCGCGTCGTGGCGAGCCACGTCCCCGCGCCGGTCCGGGGCGACGACCGACCGGCACGCAGCACCTCGTGGACACCACCCGGACCGACCGATGACCGACCGCATCCCATGAACGACGGCTCGTCGCGTCCATGACCGGAACGCTGGCTGGGGAGCGGAGCTTCCGCGCGGACCGAACGGAGATCGCGCGCGCCCGCCAGTTCGCGGTCGCCACCGCGGACGTGAAGGGGCCGGTCGCCGACGACCTGGCGCTCATCACCTCCGAGCTGGCGACCAACGCCGTCCTGCACGCCAGCAGCGACTTCGTGGTCCGGGTCCACGTCTCGGGGCGCTCGGTTCGCGTCTCGGTGTTCGACGGCGACCCCGAGCCGCCGGTCGTGCGGCGGAGCGCGATCACCGACCCCGACGGCCGGGGCGTGGCGATCGTCTCGTCCGTCGCCGCCGACTGGGGCGTGGCTCCCGAGGTCGACGGCAAGTGGGTCTGGGCCGAGATCGAGCTGTGATCCCCGGCTGACGGCCGATCCCGCACCGGTCGGGTCTGTGACGCGCCCCCGCTCGGCGGCGGACTCCGGCTCCGGCGCGTCCGGGCGGTAGGTTGCCCGGCCGATGGCCGGGTCGCCCAGATGTCGCTGAACGTCGCCACCTTCCTGCTGCAGTGGGCGACCGGTGGCCTGGCGTTCCTGTGGGTCACGACGCACCGGCGAGAGGTGTCGCTCGGCTACGGCTGGCTGCTGCGAGGCGTCTACGGGGCGATGGCGCTGGGGTCGTTGGTGGCCGGTTTGCGCTACGACCCGCTGCTCGTGCGGGACCTGTCGGCCGCGGCCGTGGTCGTGGCGACCGGGGTGGCCCTGTGGGTGTCGGTCATGCGCCGGTCGAGCGGCGTCCGGTTGCAGCGGGAGCGGGCGCAGGTCCGATCGGCGCGGATCACCGAGATGACCGGTATCGATCGGGCCGAGCAGCACTTCGACGCGGATGCCCCCGAGTTCCCGCCGTCGCTCGACCTGATCGCTCCGGCCATCGGTCTCATCGGCCTGATCGCCGGCGGCATCGACGCCGGCGGTCCCGCCTGGCTGGGCATCGCCCGCACCGTGGTGGGCGCCGCCTTCCTGGGCAGCGTGACCGACGGGATGCTGCTGGGTCACTGGTACCTCACCCAGCCGGGCCTTCCGCGGGCGCCGCTGGACGAGCTGGTGCGCTGGGTGGGCTGGACCTGGTTCCCCGAGGTGGCGCTGCTCCTGGTGCCCGTCGGGATGGTGTCGGTGCTGAACGGGTCGATCGACGACGGCTACGGCGGCATGCTCGGCTGGTTCTGGCTGGCCTGCGCCGTCACCACGATCGTCCTCGTCGTCGTCACGCGGCTGGCCCTGCGGGAGCGGTACTACTCGGCCGTGATGGCCGCGACGGGCCTTCTATACCTGGCCATCCTGACGGCCTTCGGCACCGACCTGGTGGCCCGGGCCGTGCTGGCCGGGGCCTGACGGGTTTACGGCGCCGGGGGGCGGGGGTAGGACGGCGGCGATGACCGCCCATGACGGGCAGGCGGACCGATCCGTGACGCCGCCGCAGGCAGCCTCCACCTCCATGACCGACACCGCAGCGCACCGGACCCCGCCCTCTCGGCACGGCGACCTCGACGAGTCGCGCCATCGACCCGTCCACATCGCGACGTGGCCGATGGGCGCCGACCTCGAGGACGACCCGATCACCGAGATCTCGATCGAGCCGGGCGACGGCGCGGCCGAGCGCCTCCGCGCCCGCATCGCCGGGCTCCGCTCGGTCGATCCGACCCGGGCGGTGGCGGTCATCCACGCCGGCCGGGCCGGCGGCGCCGGTGGGCTGGACCGCCGGGGTGGACCCGAGGCAGCGCCGGAGGACGACTGGCGGTCGCAGCTCGCGTCCGTGGTCAACTGCCTGGCCGGCCGGTCGGACGGCTTCACCGGCGACACCACGCCCACGTCGCTCGCCCGCCTGCGGCGTTGGACCGACGACACGTTGCGGCGCGGCGCGGTGCCGGCTGCGGCGGTGGCCGACGTGGTGCTGCTGGTCGACGAGCTCGCCGCCAACGTGGAGGAGCACGCCCCGGGCTGGATGACCGTCGACCTGGAGTTCTTCGAGCACAGCGTGCTGGTCGTGGTGTCCGATCCCCACCCGTCCCGGATGCCGGTTCCCGGCGAGCCGCCGCCGGACCGCCCGAGCGGCCGCGGGCTGATGGTGGTGTCGGGGCTGTCGAGCCGGTGGGGCGTGGTGCTGGGACGCACGTCCAAGGCCGTCTGGGCCGAGGTCGTGTGGCCGCCCGCGTACTCGGCCTAGGGACGGTGCCGCAGGCCCTCGCTGGGAGAATGGTGGAATCCGCGCCGCTCGCGGCCGATACTGGACGGGCCGCGGACGGAGCGGTCGTCTGAAGGAGCGCGCCCGTGCCTCGTGCCATCTGGAGCGGATCGATCAGCTTCGGTCTCATCAACATCCCCGTGAAGCTGTTCTCCGCGGTCTCCGAGAAGTCGGTCAGGTTCAACCAGATCGACACGCGCAACGGCGCGCGCATCCGGACCCGCAAGGTCAACGCCGAGGACGGCACCGAGGTGCCGCCCGACGTGATCGCCAAGGGCTACGAGGTGTCCAAGGGCCGCTACGTGCTCGTGACCGAGGACGAGCTGGCGTCGCTGCAGCCGCGGGCCACCCACACGATCGACCTGGAGGAGTTCGTCGACCTCGACTCCGTGGACCCCATGTACTTCGACGGGGCCTACTGGGTGGCGCCCGACGACCGCGCCGCCAAGCCCTACACGTTGCTGGTCGAGGCCATGGAGCAGGCGGGCAAGGTCGCGGTGGCCCGGTTCGTGATGCGCGCCAAGCAGTACGTGGCGATCATGCGGCCGCGTGACGGGCATCTGGTCCTGTCGATGATGGTCTACGACGACGAGATCAACCCGGTGTCGGAGATCCCCGAGTTCGACCAGCTCGCGGACGTCGAGCTCACCGAGCGCGAGCTCACGATGGCGGAGCAGCTGATCGAGTCGCTCTCCACCGACTTCCGGCCCGAGGCGTTCCACGACACCTACCGCGAGGAGCTCCTGGACCTGATCCACGCCAAGGACGCGGGCGAGGAGCGCGTGGTGGCCGAGGTGGAGGGCCCCGAGGAGGACAAGGTCATCGACCTGATGGCGGCGCTCGAGGCGTCGGTGGCGGCGGCCCGCGCCGCCCCGGGCCGCCCCCCGCGCCCCCGCGGCGCCGCCGCCCCGGG
>JAEZAI010000043.1 GCA_023427825.1 Actinomycetes bacterium | reverse complement strand
ACCTGGTGCGACTCGCCGAGCGCCGGGGCCTGACCGGCGACGCCGCCACCCGGCAGCTCATCGCCCGCGCCCACATCAGCGACTGGCTGCAGGGACAGCTGCTCAAGCGGGTGGGCACCGCGCTGATGACCGGCGAGGCCGACCCCGCCTCGGTGTCGCTGGTCAAGCTGCGAACCGGCGTGCACGACCCCGAGCGCGCCGCCATCGCCATGGAGATCGCCGGTCGCACCGGGATCGCCTGGCCGGCCGACGACGAGGCGGCCGGCGCCCCGGCGGTCAACTTCCTCAACGGCCGGATCATGTCGATCGCCGGCGGCAGCAACGAGATCCAGCGCAACATCGTGAGCGAGCGCCTGCTCGGCCTGCCCCGCGAGCCGAGCGCCGACGGCGACAAGCCGTTCCGCGACGTGCTGCGCGACGCCAAGTCGTGGGGCAGCCGGAAGGGCTGAGCCGCTCGCCGGCCCGGACCGTGCCCGTCTAGGAGTCCAGCCGGGGGAAGTTGAAGACGCGCCGGGCGTTGTCCTCGGCGATCTTGCGGGCCTCCGCGTCGGGGACGTCGACCAGCACCTCGGCGAGCAGCTTCCGGGAGCTCGGGAAGTTGCTGTCGCTGTGGGGGTAGTCGCCCTCGAACATCAGGTTGTCGACACCGGCCAGCTCACGCATCTCGACGCCGGCGTGGTCGGCGATGAAGCAGCCGAAGATGTGGTCGCGGAACAGCTCCGACGGCCGCACGTCGGTGTTCACGCCCGTGTACCAACGGTGGCGCTCCCACGTGTAGTCCACGCGCTCGAGCACGTACGGGATCCACCCGATCCCGCCCTCGGACAGCGCCACCCGCAGCCGCGGGAACTTGTGGAACACCGGCGACAGCAGCAGGTCGACGGTGGCGAACTGCGAGTTCATGCCGAACAGCGCGATGGCCACGGCGAAGTTGGCGTCGGGCGCCACGTCGGGAGCGCCGCCGGTGCCGAAGTGCAGGCACAGCGGCAGGTCGGCGTCCTGGGCCGCGGCGAGCAGCGGGTCCCTGTGGTCGCTGTGGTTCGAGGGCAGCCCCAGCCGGTGGGGGGCCTCGGTGAACGTGATCGCCTTGGCGCCCTTCGCCGCGGTGCGCGGGATCTCGGCGACGGACGCCTCGACGTCCCAGAACGGCACGAGCACCATCGGGATGAACCGGCCCGGCGCCGCGGCGCACCACTCGTCGATGATGAAGTCGTTCCAGGCCGACACGCAGGCGACGGCCAGGTCCTTGTCCTCCGCGGCGAAGAACGTCGAACCGGCGAAGCCGGGGAACGACGGGAAGCACATCTGCGCGTGGATCCCGTCGAGGTCCATGTCGGCCAGGCGGGCGTCCACGTCGTAGCAACCCGGCAGCATGTCGTCGTAGCGGGCGGGGTCGAGTCCGAAGTCCTTCGGATCCTTGCCGGCGACCGCGTTGAGGCCGATCGTGGGGCTCAACCGGCCCTCGAAGGTCCACAGCTCCATGCCGTCCTGCTCGACGACCCGGGGCCCCGCCTCCTGGTACTTCGCCGGAAGGCGGTCGGTCCACACCCGGGGGTGCTCGATCACGTGGTCGTCGACGGAGATGACCTGGACGTCGTCCGGCAGCATGGCTGGCCCCCTCTGGGCGATCCCCCGCGCTCACGCGCAGTCCCCGGAGCCGGCTGCCCCGGAACCCGCACAAGAGTATCCTCTTTTGCTCACCCCTGCGAGGGCGGCCAGGCGGGTCCCGCGGGTTCGCAACCGCCTCAGACGACGCCGCCGAAGACCTTCGCGTCGATGATCGCCTCCTCGTCGAGACCGAGGCCGGCGAGCAGCTCGTCCGCGTCGGCGGAGAACTCGGGCGCCGGACCCAGCACCGGGGCGGTGCGGTCGAACTGCACCGGCGACGCCACGAGCGGCAGCTGGTGCCCGCCGGGGTAGTCGACGGTCTGCACGAAGCCGTTGGCTCGGGCCTGCGGGTCGTCGGGGAGCTCGACCAGGTGCTGCACCACGTCCCACTGGCCCGGCTGCTTGGCCAGCTCGACCTTCCACTCCTCGAGCGTCCGCGATCCGAACGCCGTGTCGAGCTCGTCGACCATGTCGTCGAAGTGCTGCGCCAGGGCGCCG
This sequence comes from Actinomycetes bacterium, assembly GCA_023427825.1. Classification (GTDB taxonomy): domain Bacteria; phylum Actinomycetota; class Acidimicrobiia; order Acidimicrobiales; family Microtrichaceae; genus Dermatobacter. The sequence goes on along the minus strand of JAEZAI010000043.1, from coordinate 4,508 downwards.
TCGGCGAACCGGGGGTCGTCGATGAGGTCACGGAGGCCGACGACCTCGAACACGCCGCGCCAGTACTTGTCGAGCTGGAGCATGCAGAGCGACAGCCAGCGGCCGTCGGCGGTCCGGTAGGTGTTGACCAGCGGGTTCAGCACGAACGGCGGCTCGGGCGGATCGACCGACGTGTCGGCCTCGGGCACACCTGCGCCGAGCACCGAGGCCCCGACGATCGCCATCTGCATGCACCACATGGCCGTGCCCAGCAGCGCCACGTCGACGACCGCGCCGCGACCGGTGCGCTCACGGCGGAACAGTGCACCGGCCACGCCGCCGGCGAGCGCCATCCCGCTCATCGAGTCGCCGAAGGCACCCGACGGCATGCCCACGGGACGCCCGTAGTCCGGCGGCGTCACCGCGCTCGCGATGCCGCCCCGCGACCAGTAGCTGATCGCGTCATAGCCGCCCTTGCCGGCCTCGTCGCCCTTGGGGCCGAAGCCGGTGCCGCACGCGTAGACGATCTCGGGATTGCGGGCCTGCACGTCCGCGATGTCCAGGCCGAGCTTGGCCCGCGTGGCCGGCAGGTAGCTGGTGAGGAACACGTCCGCCTCGGCGGCCAGGTCGAGCACGATCTCGCTGGCCCGCTCCTGCTGGAGGTCGAGCGCGATGCTGCGCTTGCCCCGGTTCCAGATCTCCCAGGGGAACGACGGACCCTGCGACTCGATGCCCGCGTTCACCAGGCCGCGCATGGGATCACCGGTCGGCGGCTCCACCTTGACCACGGTCGCGCCCCAGTCCGCCAGCACCCCGCCGGCCGAGGGCACGAACGCCCACGCCGAGACCTCGAGCACCTTCACGCCGTCGAGCACGTCGTACACGGTTGATCCCCCGTCCATGCGACACCGGCGCCCTCCGGCACCGTCCGAGTAGAGTAGCCTCAATTCGATCGGATCTCGGGGGGACATGCCATGACGCGCTGGGACTACGAGCTGTTCGTGGACGGGGAGTGGACGAGCGAGGGCGCCGACGGCACGCTCGACGTCATCGACCCCGCCACCGAGGAGACGATCGGTTCCGTCCCCGAGGGATCGACCAAGACGGCGGTCGCAGCGATCGCCGCGGCGCGCCGAGCGTTCGACGACGGCCCGTGGCCGTGGATGAAGCCGGCCCAACGCGCTGCGTCGCTGGCCCGGATGGCCGAGATCCTGGAGGGACGCAGCGCAGAGCTGCGCGAGCTCATCGTCGCCGAGACGGGCTCCACCGGCTTCCTCACCGACTTCGTGCAGGCGGGCGGCTCCATCGGCATGTTCCGGTCGAACGCCGCGATCGTGGAGCACTCGTTCGACTGGGTCGAGAACGGGCCGCCGTCGGGCCAACCCGGCGGCATGGCCGGCGGGGCGATCTTCCGGGAACCGATCGGCGTCGTGGCGGCGATCACGCCCTTCAACTTCCCGTTCATGCTCAACGTGGTGAAGGTGGCGCCGGCGCTGGCAGCGGGCTGCACGGTCGTGCTCAAGCCCCACCCGTGGACGCCGCTCGACGCCATGATGATCGCCGAAGCGGCGGTCGAGGCCGGGATCCCCCCGGGCGTGCTGAACGTGATCACCGGCCACTCCGAGGTGGGCGACGAGCTCACGTCCAACCCGATGGTCGACATGGTCACGTTCACGGGGTCCACCGCCACGGGCCGCCGCATCATGGCCTCGGCCTCGGGCACCGTGAAGAAGCTCCAGCTGGAGCTGGGCGGCAAGAGCGCCCAGGTCCTCCTCGACGACGTCACCGAGGACTTCGCCCGCACGATCGGCTTCGGCGCCGTGCTGACCCACTGCGGCCAGGGGTGCGTGCTGCAGACGCGGCTGCTGCTGCCCGAGCACCTGCTCGACGCCTACAAGGAGGGCGTCGAGGCGGCCCGTCCCACGGTCACGATCGGCGACCCGCGCGCCCCGAGCACCGTGCTCGGCCCGCTGATCCGCGAGCAGCAGCGCGAGCGCGTCGAGGGCTACGTGCGGTCCGGCCACGAGCAGGGCGCCGAGCTGCTGTGCGGCGGCGACCGCCCCGAGGGCATGGACACCGGCTTCTTCTACGAGCCGACCGTGTTCATCGGCACCAACGACATGCGCATCGCCCAGGAGGAGATCTTCGGCCCGGTGCTCACCGTCGTGCCGTACTCGGGCAAGGACGACGAGGCGGTCGCACTCGCGAACGACTCGATCTACGGCCTGGGCGGCGCCGTGGTGTCGGCCAGCACCGCCCGGGCGTTCAACGTGGCCCGGCAGGTCCGTGCCGGGCACATGACGGTGACCGGCCTCGGTTCGCCGCCGGCTCCTTCCAGCCCCGGCAACGGCCAGGGTCCGGGCTGGGGCGAGGACATGAAGGGCATCGGGCAGGCCGGCGCGTTCGGCGGCTACAAGCAGTCGGGTCTCGGCCGCGAGTGGGGCCACCACGGCATCGAGGACTTCACCGAGGTGAAGAACATCATCTGGGGCTGACGCCGGTCAGCGCAGGTCCGGCCAGCCGCGCTCGTAGAGCGCTCCCGAGGCGTGGCGCATGAGGTGGTCGTCGCGCCGCAGCCGGTGCCAGTGGTACGCCACGTAGTCCTCGAACGGGACGTCGCCGTCGTACACCGCGTCCACCAGCGCGGCGCGGCCCTCGTCGAGCGAGGCCGGCGAGCGACCCAGCAGCTCGCCGATCTCCTCGAGCTCCTGGCGTCCGAAGAGCTCGCCGTTGCGGTCGAGCTCGCGCAGGTACTTCAACTGGCGCGCGATCGCCTTCGCCGAGCTGGCGGCGCTGCGGTCCTCGATGCGCGGGACCATGGCGCGCAGCTGCTCCAGGATCCGGTCGTACATCGCCGAGTGCGCCGGCTCGGGCGCCTCGTCGACCTCGCGGGGCGGACGGTCCAGCCCCATCGCGTCGCTGGTGGCGTCCAGTCGCATGCGCCGGTGCAGCGTGGACAGGATCAGCGCGCTGCCGTCGGCGGCGCGGTTCACCTCGAGCGGTTCGCCCGAGTCCAGCCCCATGGCGGCGCGCCGTCCCATCGACGGCAGGCCGAACCAGGGGCCCAACCGGCCGAAGGCGTTGAGCCGGTAGTACCGCACCCGGTCCTCGTCGACGGTGAACCCGCTGACCTCCTCGTACTCCCGGATGCGGTCCGGGAAGTTCGTGAAGCCGTGCTGCGTGGCGCGCCAGGACAGCCAGGCGATGTCGTCCATGGGGTCGCCCAGGTGGGCGAGCTCCCAGTCGATGATCCCGGTGACGCGGCCGTCCCGGTACAGGAAGTTGCCCGGTCCGGTGTCGCCCTGGACGAGCACGACCGGCCCTTCCGCATCGGGGATGTGGTCGCGCAACCACGACATCGCGTGGGCGACGAGCGGATCGAGCCGCTCCCCTCGTCCGGCCGCGGCCATCAGCGCCTCGCTCTGCGCGAGCTGGTCCGACTGGTGCTCGCGCCATGACCGCACGGGACCGAACGAGGGCAGGTCGAGCGCCTCGGCGCCGCGGCGGTGCCAGGTCGCCAGGTGGCGCACGAAGTCCTGCGCGACGCTCAGCTCCTCCTCGGGCGTGGAGGGCGGATGGAACCACACCTTGCCGTCGATCCGGTCGACGAGGAGCACGTCGAGCGCGGTGTCGAGGCCCCACACCTTCGGCACCGGGATCCCGTGCGGTCGCAGGGCCCGGTACACCTCGGCCTCGACCTCGAACCCCTGGAACGTGCTGGGACCGTCCCCCAGGCCGCGGCCCGACTGGAGGAAGAGCTCGAGCGGGCCGTCGGGCGTGCGCACGTCCACGAACCACCCGGCACGGCCCCCGGCGGGGATCTGCTGCGACGACGTCACGGAGCCCCCGGTGACCGACTCGATCCAGGCGGCGACGGGCCCATCGAGCGTGCCGGAGGGAGCAGAGGGGGCCGGGTCACGCATGGGGAATACCGTATACTCTTTCCCCGATGGCCGATCCGAGGATCCTCCCGCAGCTGTCCGCGACCAACCGGCCGTACTGGACCGGCGGGGCGACCGGGAACCTCCTCGTGGAGCGGTGCACCGACTGCCGCACCTGGCAGCACCCGCCCACCGGGACCTGCGACCGCTGCGGCGCCCGAGCGGTCGCCGAGCCGGTCAGCGGCCGTGGCACGGTCTTCACGTTCACCGTGAACCACCAGCGGTACCACCCCGAGGTCGAGCCCCCGTACGTCATCGCCGTGGTGGAGCTCGTCGAGCAGGCGGACCTCCGCATCCCCACGAACATCGTCGACTGCGACCCTGACGACGTCCGCATCGGCGCCCCGGTGCAGGTCACGTTCGAGGAGCACGGCGAGGTGTTCGTGCCCGTGTTCGTCCTGGTCGACGAGCCGGCGGACGACGAGGCGGCATGACCGCTCCCGAGACCGGAGCGATCATCACCGGGCTGGGCCTGTCCCCCATCGGGCGACGGCGCGAGGGCGGACCCCTGGAGCTCACCGTCGAGGCGAGCCGGAACGCGATCTCGGACGCGGGCCTGACGGTCGACGACATCGACGGCATCTCGAC
>JAEZAI010000331.1 GCA_023427825.1 Actinomycetes bacterium | reverse complement strand
ACGGCGTCCTCGCCGTCGGTGGCCTCCGCCACCACCCGGAACCCGTCGGCGAGCTGCACCACGGTGCGAGCCGTCGACCGGAACGTGGCCAGGTCGTCGACGATCATCACGCCGACGTCGGCGTCGTCCGTGGGTTCAGCGCCGATGCCGGCGTCCTCCTGCGTGCACGTCACGACCCTAATTTCGCGTCGACGGCGGTGGGTGCACATGGTGCACCCCGGTCAGTGACGGGGGTGCAGGCATCACCGTCACGCGTGCAGGGTGCCGAGGGGTCCGGGGCGTCAGCCGTCCTGGTCGGCGAGGTACAGCAGGACCGCCTTCACGCGCCGGTGCACATCGGGTTCGGCGCCGAGCCCGAGCTTGGCGAAGAGCGAGTTGATGTGCTTCTCGACCGCCCGCTCGGATAGCACCAGCGCCTCGGCGACGGCGGCGTTGTTCTTGCCCTGGGCGATCTCGGCCAACACCTCGCTCTCCCTGGGCGTGAGGTCGCGCAACGGGGAGCGAGCGGACCGACGCCGCCCGGCGACGAGCGAGTCGACGACCTGGGGGTCGACCACCGAGCCGCCGTTGGCCACCTGCCGGATGGCGGCGACCAGGTGGTCCGGCTCCGAGATCCGCTCCTTGAGCAGGTAGGCCCGGCCGCGGGAACCCTGGTCGAGCAGGTCGACCGCGTACGCCGGCTCGACGTACTGCGACAGCACGACCACACCGGTGTCGGGCGCGGTCTCGCGGAGTGCGGTGGCGAAGCGGATGCCCTCGTCCGTGCCGGTCGGCGGCATCCGGATGTCGGTCAGCACCACCTCGGGCTGGTGCTCCTCGACCGCCGCGGTCAGCTGGTCCAGGTCCTCGCAGAGGGCCGCCACCTCGATGTCGTCCTCCGCCGCGAGCACGGCGGCGAGGCCCTCTCGGACCAGCATCGAGTCCTCCGCCACCACGACCCGGATCGCCATGGCGGGCGAGGATACTCGGGCCACGATCGGTCGCCGCCGCCCGTACGGTGACGCCCGTGACGCACCCGACCACCCGTGGACCCGTCCCCGCCTGCCGGCTGATCGCATGCGACATGGACGGCACGCTGCTCGGCGCCGACGGCCGGGTCTCGGCGCGGAACGACCGGGCACTGCGGTCGGCACGCGAGCGGGGCGTCGTCGTCGCCGTGGCGACAGGTCGGTCGCACCAGACGGCGCTGCCCCGGCTGGGTGAGGACACGCCGGTCGAGTGGGCGATCTGCTCGAACGGCGCGCTGGAGATGGACGTCGCCCGCCGCGCCCCCACCCGGGTCGACCCCATGCCCGACGCCGTCGTGGACGACGTGGTGCGGGCGCTCGGCGCGATCCCCGGCGTGGCCTACGCGTGGGAGGACGTGGCGGTCGGGCTTCGATGCTCGCCCGAGTTCCTGCGACGGCATCCGAGCATCGAGTCGGCCGTCGTCGACGAGCTCGACGCGCCGGCGCACCCGACGGGGCCGCAGATCAAGATCATGGTGTCGCTGGTGGACGCGGTGCGCCTCGATGCGGTCGCCAGGGTGGCGCCGCTCCTCCCGGACGGCGTGGAGGTGGCGACGTCGGGAGCGCTGTTCACCGAGCTCACCGCCCACGGGGTCGATAAGGCCTTCGGCCTGGCCCGGCTGGCGGAGCGGCTGGGCATCGATCGCTCCGAGGTGGTGGCGTTCGGCGACAACCACAACGACGTGCCCATGCTGCGGTGGGCCGGCACGGCCGTCGCCGTGGCCAACGCGGACCCGGTCGCCGCCGAGGTCGCGTCCACCCGGACCACGCACCACGACCGCGACGGCGTCGCCGAGTTCGTGGAGTCGCTCCTCGCCGCCGGCCGCCTCGGCGACGGCCGCGTGCTGGGTGACGGCGAGCTCCGCGACGGCGCGAAATCCGGTGGCGACCGCACGAGGTGAGCGGCGAGCCTGCCGTCATGAGCGCGTTCACGATCATGGTGGTGCGTCACCGTGGCCGGCCGGGGACCCCGGCCCGCACCGGGAGGACGATCCGCAGCGGGGCCGACCGGCACGCGACGCCGGTGGGGGTGGCACGAGCTCTCGCCTGACGCAGCGCGCCGCCTGGTGCTCGGCAGCGCGGTCGGCCACGGTGACCTGGTGCTCGACATCGGTGCCGGCACCGGGGCGCTGACCCGGGAGCTGGTGCGCGTCGGCGCCCGGGTGGTCGCCGTGGAGGCGCACCCGGGGCGGGCCGCGGAGCTGCGACGCCGCTTCGCGTCCGACGACCGGGTCACGGTGGTCCGCGCCGACGCGGGCGACCTGCGACTCCCGCGCCGCACGTTCAGGGTGGTGGCCAACCCGCCGTTCTCGGTGACGAGCCCGATCCTGCGGCGGTTGCTGTCGCCGGGGTCACGGCTCGTCGACGCGCACCTCGTGCTGCAGCACCACGCAGCGGTCCGGTGGTGCGGTCCCGACGCCCCGGCATGGGGTCGGTGGTGCAGGCAGTGGGAGCCGTCGCTCGGACCGACGGTGCCGAGGAGCGCGTTCCGCCCCGCGCCCGCGGTCGACTGCCGGATCCTCGTCCTGCGGCGCCGGTGATCGCCGCCTCACTCCTCGGACCGGGCCGATCCCTCGTCACGTCGACGCCACAGGCTCGCGGCGGTCTCGGCCGCGACGAACGCCGACACGTCGTCGCCCATGATCGCCTCGGGCACCTTCTTGCGGACGCCGGCCAGGATCTTCGACAGCGCCTCGAGCACGAACACGCCCGCGGAGTAGGCGGTGTCCCGCGTCGGGCGGGTCTCGAGCGCCCAGTGCGTGCCGCCGTCGAACATGATGAGCGGCACCCACCGGTCGTCCCGGGTGCGCTGCACCACGATCGCCTCGATCTTGAGCGGTGCGAGCTTGACCGCCAGCGGGCGGAGGTCCTCGCGCTCACGTATCAGCACGCCGGTCGGCCCCTCGGTCGGCATGTGGTCGGCGAACGAGTGCACCGGCGCCTCGTCGGGCTCCTGGGGTCCTGACTCGTCGTCCACGACACCGAGCGTAGGGTGCTGCGCGATGGGAGGAACCGATGCCGACGATCCGGTCCCGCTGACGGAGCTCGCCCGCGAGATCCGCCGGGCCGTCGACCGCTTCGTGTCCGACGACGCGGCGGACCCCTCCTCGCTCGCCGCCGCGCTGGACGCCCTTCCCCGGCAGGAGCTGGCGGCCATGGCCCGGGTGGCGTTCGAGCGCCTGGAGCCGCTCCAGCAGTGGGCGATCCTCGAGCGGGTGCTCGGGGAGCGTGCGGCCGTCGACTCCCTCGCTGCCGACCAGCACGACCGCCTGGGGTCGCTCCGTCGCGAGGTCGCAGCCGCCCGCCTGGTGGAGGAGGCCGTGCACGGCGACCTGCTGGACCTCACCGCCCTCCCGGCAGGTAGCGAGCTGACGCTCGGCCTCTTCCGGCCGTCCGACGTGCGGGTCGCGGCGGGGCGAGGCCGCCTGTCGGACGTGTGCGCCCGCGAGGTCGTGCTCCTCGCCACGTCCGCTCCCGGAACGTTCCGTGTGGTGGACGACGAGTTCAACCCCCGCGGCGGGCTGTTCGTGAGCGCCGAGTACGACCCGGCGGTGTGGGCCACCGAGCGACTCGAGGGCCACTCGTCGGTCGAGCTCGGATCGCTGGCGAGCGGCGCGGAGGGCCCTCTGGAGCCCGTGCTGCGACGCGGCGCCCGCGTGGACGTCGTGACCGGCGGTCGGGTGCTGGTCGGGCGGCTGCACCTGGGCTGGGCCGCCATCGACGACGTCGACGCGTTCGCCCGTGGCTGAGCTGCCCGGCGCGCGGTCCGGGCCGCACGGCCGTAGCCTCCATGAGGGAGGACGCACGACGCGTCCCTGAGGAAAGGCGGCACTGGAGATGGCTCTCGGTGTCCTGGTGATGGTGGCGTTCCTGGTCCTCGTGGTCCTGGTCGTGATCCTGCGGAGCTTCCACTCGGTGGGGCCCGCGGAGGTGGGTCTGGTCACCAAGCGGATCGGCCGCAAGCTCGGCGACGACCAGCTCGTCGCCATGGACGGCGAGGCCGGCTACCAGGCCGCTCTCCTCATGCCGGGTCTGCGCTTCAAGCCCTGGCCGCTGTTCCAGGTGGAGCGGTACCCGTGGGTGCAGGTCCCACCGGACCACATCGGTCTGGTGATCGCACAGGTCGGTCAGTCGCTGCCGACCGGTGCCAAGTCCGCGGTCTACCGCAACGAGTTCGGCAGCTTCGCCGACCTGTCCGCCTTCCTTGCCGGTGGCGGCCAGCGCGGCGTCCAGCGCCCCGTGCTCCCTCCGGGCACCACGGCCCCGATCCATCCGGTCGGCTTCATCGTGATCACGAGCGACCAGGTCTTCGGCAAGGTCGTCTCCGACGCCACGTTGGCGATGGTCGATCAGGTGGACTCCGCGGCGCTGCGCGTCGCGCACATCACGCCCCAGGGCGACCGCGACATCGTCGGCGTGGTGACCACGCTCGAGGGTCCGCCCTCGGGCGACATCGCCAGCCGCATCGGCGGCTTCGCCGACGTGACCGCCATGGAGGGCTCCGGCGGTTCGGCCAGCCAGGTGATCCAGGCGGTGCTGCGGGCCAAGAACGACCTGCACGACAACTACCAGGACTACCAGGCGTTCCTGGACAACGGCGGCTGCATCGGACTGCAGCACGACCCGCTGCTCTACGGCTCGTACCTGCTCAACCCGTACCTGGTGAACGTCGAGCTGCGTGAGATGCTCGTCGTGCGTCAGGGCGAAGTGGCGGTGATGAAGGCCTACGTCGGCCTGCCCACCGAGGACACCTCCGGCGAGGAGTTCAAGTTCGGTTCGATCGTGAAGCCCGGCCACCAGGGCATCTGGTCCGAGCCGCTGCGGACCGGCAAGTACACGCTGAACCCGCGCGTCTACGAGGCCGAGATCGTCCCCACGTCGATCCTGACCCTCAACTGGTCGCACGCCACGAGCGACGCGCACAGCCTGGACGAGCGGCTGGCGCCGATCGACGCCAAGTCAAAGGAGGCGTTCACGTTCAGCATCGACCTGCAGGTGCAGATCCACGTGCCCGACACCCGTGCGCCCAAGGTGATCAGCATGGTGGGCACCATGCAGAACCTGGTCAACGAGGTGCTGCAGTCGGCCGTCGGCAACTACTTCCGCAACAAGCTGCAGACGCTGGGCGCCACCGAGTTCATCGAGCAGCGCGACGAGGTCCAGCACGCGGCCGAGACCTACATCCAGTCGTACCTGTCCCGCTACGAGGTGGAGACCCGCGGCGTGTACATCCAGGACGTCGTGTTCCCGGCGGACCTCGTCGAGGTGCTGACCAGCCGCGAGATCGCGGCCCAGGAGCGCTCCACGTTCGCCCAGCAGCGCGAGGCGCAGGAGGCCCGCGTGAGCCTGGAGCAGCAGCGCGGCGTGGCGGACATGCAGGCGCAGCTCGCCCAGGCCAACGTCTCGATCGACATCGAGCGTTCCCGCGCCGAGGCCAACCGTGCCCGAGCCGACGGCGAGGCCAGCGTGATCACCGTGACCGGTGCGGCCGAGGCGCAGCGGACCCGTGACCTGGGCGATGCGAGCGCCGCCGCCGAGGAGGCGCTCGGCCTGGCCCGGGCGAAGGGCTTCGACGCCCAGCGCCGTGCGATCGGCTCCGAGCAGACCGCGCTCGTGGCCGCGCTCCGCGAGGTGGCGGCCGGCGACGTGAAGATCGTCCCGGACATCCAGGTGGGCGGCGACAGCGGGGGCGTGGTCGGCGGGCTCGGCGCGCTGCTCATGCGGAACCTGGCCGCCCAGCCGGTCGGCGGCGGCGCCGACGGCGCCCGCCCGAACGGCTCGACCAACGGTGCGGCCACGACCCGGGCCGACGACGCGGTCATCGAGGCGTCGACCGTGCCGACGGACGGCTCGCCCGACGTGGACGCCGGCGCCGATCCCGGCGAGGGCTGAGCACCGACCGCCGCGGTCAGCGCGGGCCGTCGATCGCCGCGTCCGCCAGCTCGGCGATCGGCCAGCGCCGCCCCGAGGTCCCGAACACGCACGCGCCGGCCCCGGCCTCCGGGTCCAGCCGCATGACGTGCCAGTAGCCCATGCCCCCGCCGAGGTGCTGCACACGCTGGCTCTGCTCGCCGTGCGGACGGAACCACCCGAGGCCCAGGTCGTAGGGCCGACCCGGCGTGCCGATCGTGGCCATGGCCCTGCGGCTCGCGGGGCCGAGGACGATGTCCCCGCCGGCCGCAGCGCCCCGTGCGTGCAGCGCCAGCACCTGGGCGGCGTCGCCGATCGTGCCGACCAGCCCGCCGTACGCGGCGCCGTCGACGTCGAACGCCCGGAGCCGGACGAACCCGCCGGCCCGCTCCGCCAGGATCCCCGGCGGGAGCACCCGGTGCATCAGCGCAGCCACCGGACGGCTCATCGGGTGGTGCGCGCTCAAGCGGGCGGTCCCCTCGAGCGTCGACCACGACCAGGACGTCGACGTCATCGCCAGCGGGTGGAGAACCGTCCGGTCGACCACGTCCTCGAACGGCGCGCCTCCCGCGGCCGAGATGCACTCGCCGAGGGCCAGGTAGCCGACGTTCGAATAGCGCGCCCGGGTCCCCGGCGTGGAGCGAGGGCGGCGCTGCCGGTGGAGGAGGTGCGCCAGGAACTCCCGCGGGTCGGGCCGTGGCCGGTCGGGCGCGTGCACCCAGCGGATGGGGATCGGGTTCGAGAGCCCGCTGCTGTGGTCGAGCAGGTGACGGACCCGGGCCTCGCCGAACGCGGTCGGCCAGACGTCGCCGAGGAGCTCGGCCACCGGCGCGTCGAGGTCGAGCTCGCCGCGCTCGGCCAGCGCCATGGCCGTGGTCGCGGTCACGACCTTGGTCATCGAGAACCAGTTGGCCGCGGCGTCGAGCGCGGTACGGCCGCCATGCACCAGGTCGAGGGTGCCGGCGCACCCGAAGCGGGTCCCATCGTCGTCGACGACGGCGACGAGCACGGCGGGCACCCGCTGCTCGTGGACGGCTCGGAGGGCGAGCTCGTCAAGACGCTCGTCCCGATCCGTCCTGGCATCGTCCGCGGTCGCCATCGGCCCCTCCCGCCAATGCGCACGTGAGAGCGGGTGACGGGAATCGAACCCGCATGACCAGCTTGGAAGGCTGGGACTCTAGCCATTGAGCTACACCCGCGAGCCCTGCCGCAGCAGGGTCCGGTCACGCTAGCGCGCCGCCTGGGCCGTCCCGAAGCCGCTTCGGGGTGTGTGGCGCCGGAGGCCGACGGGTAGGACGCGCCGATGACCGCCATCACGACCACGTCCGACGACCGCCGGCTGCACGACGCCGTTCTGGGCGAGACGCGATTCGGTCCCTTCGACCTGCGCTGGTACGAGAGCGGGCCGTCGGACGAGCCCGGGCTGCTCCTCCTGCACGGCCTGTACGCCGGGGCGTCCGGTTACGAGTGGCGCAAGCTCGTGCCCGAGCTCGCCGCGACGCACCGCGTCCGGGTGCCCGACCTGATCGGCGCGGGCGGCAGCGACCGCCCCGCCATCGACTACACGCCCGACGTGATCCGGCGTGCGGTCGAGACGTTGATCGACGACGCGGGGGAGCAGACCCACGTGGTCGCGAGCTCGCTCGTCGGCGCGTACGCGGTCCAGGTCGCGGCCGCCCGGGCGCGGAGCGGTGTGCCCACCCGCCTGACGCTCGTGACGCCGACCGGCCTGGGTCGTCGCCAGCCCCGGCCCCCCGCACCGGTGGCCGAGCTCCTGCGACGGACTCCCGTCGGCGACGTCCTGGTCCACGGCCTCACCTCGGCGCCGTCCGTGCGCTGGTTCCAACGCAACCGCACCTACGACGATCCCGACGTGCTCACCCAGGAGGAGGTCGTCGTCACCCGCCGGAAGGGCCGGCTCCCCGGTGCCAAGCACCTGCAGCTGGCGTTCGTGACCGGCGAGCTCGCGATCGACGTGGACCCCGCCGACGTCGGGCTCGTCGCCCCCGATGTGGTGTGGGGGATGGGACAGGACTTCACCGACGACGAGGAGCGCCACCTGTGGCGCGCGGCCGGCGCGCGGGTGGTCGAGGTGGCCTCCGGGCTGCCCCAGGTGGAGCAGCCCGAGGTGCTCGCGGAGATCCTGCTGGAGCGGGAGTAAGCCGCCGGGGAGCGGGGTACAGGACGCTCGTGATCTCATCCTCGGTCCCGCTCCAGGTGGTGATGGTGGAGGAGCGCGCCGACGAGCTCGTGATCGACTGCCTGGTCGCCGAGCGGATCGTCGCCGGCCCGGGACGGGCCATCTCCGCCGGCACCCCGTTCACGATCATCGTCAACCCGTCCGCCGTGGTCGGCGGGACCGATGC
>JAEZAI010000020.1 GCA_023427825.1 Actinomycetes bacterium | reverse complement strand
CGCCTGCGTCGCTGTCGCCCGCGTCGCCCGACTCGTCGTGCCCGTCCGGACCGGCGCCGTCGCTCCGGTCGCCGCGCAGGGCCGACGCCCAACCCGCGGCCATGCGCTCGACGATCGATGCGGCGGCCTCGATGCCGGCACGCTGCGCGTCCAGGAACCGCCCGTCGGGGTCCAGCGTGCCGTACCCGTCGAGCCAGTCCTCCGGTCGCCACCCTCGCGCCCCGCGTCCGGCGTCGCCGCTCACACGCGTGCCTCCTCGCGGCACCTCGGCTGCCAGCCTCCGAGCACCCCGTCACGCGGATCGTGCCCGAGCACGGCGTTGGCGGCCTGGATGCCCGAGACCACGGCCGCTTCGATGCAGCCGGCGTCGATCCCGTTGTCGGTCCAGTCGCCGGCCAGCACCAACCCCTCCACACGCGAACCCGCGGCCGCCAGACGGGCGTCCCGGCTGCCCGGGAGCGACTGCACGTAGCGGTCCGACGGGTCCGAGGCGGCGACGCTGAACCGGGACCGCACGGAGCCACGACGCAGCGCCGGCAGCATCCGGTCGAGGCCGTCGTCGACGAACCGGTCGAGCGACGAGGCGGCGTGGAGCTCGGCATCGGGCCGGCGGGCGACGGAGTCGGGCAGCACGCCGCAGAGGTAGGCCAACCCGCCGGGGACGTCGTCGTCCCACTCCTCGACCTCGAGCAGGTGGGACATGGACGCGTACGTGTCGAACGGCGGGCCCCACGCCGCGGTGATCGCCCCAGGATCCGTCCAGCCGAGGTCCGACTCCCGGTCCCGGAACCACAGCTGGCCCGCGACGGTCGACACGGTCCCGACCCGCCGGCAGAGGTTCCGCCACCGGTCCGAGCGCTCGAGCAGCGTCGCGCCGATGAGAGGGAGGACGCCGAGGGAGGTCGCGAGCACGACGACGTCGACGTCCTCGCCCAGTCGCACGGCGTGGGTCGGCCCGGTGCTGCGGCCGTGGTGCTCCTGGTCCGCGGGGCCGCGGGGGAAGCACGGGATCCCGCCGACGCGCTCGAGCGTCGGACCGGCGCCCGCCGGTTGACGTCGGAGGTGCACCGCTGCGAGCCGCAACCGGTCGGGTCGGAGCTCCAGGCGGTCGACCTCGGTGTGGAACCGGAACCGGACGCCGCGCCGGGTGAGCACCTCGACGAGGGGCGCGACCACCACGTCGCCCATGCCGGCGGTCATCCTCCACATGAGCGAGCCGCGGTAGGCGAAGAAGAACCGGCCGGCGAGCTCGAGACCCTGGCCTGCGGCGAAGCGGGGACGAGCCGGGTCCCCGCCCTCGTACGCGAACACGAGGTCGTACATCCCGGTGACGATCCCGCTGCGCAGCGTCTCGGGTTCGGTGCCGTGGCGGGCGAGCCACTCGCGGAAGTCCAGGTGGTCGACGGCGGCGAAGCCCCGGTCGGTGTCGAGCAGCCGGTCGGTCACGATGCCGCGCACGCAGCCGAGCAGCAGGTCGACCGCGGCGAGGAGGCGTCGTCCGTCGGAGCGGCCCGCAAGACGGGCGGTCAGCTCGTCGGACAGTCCGTCGAGCTGCGCCGTGACCGAGCCGAACAGTCGCTCGTCGCTCACGCCGGCGAGCGACGAGAACGTCGCCGCCGCTCGAGCACCCACCGCCACCACGCCGAGCTGGAGCGCTCTCGCCAGCGCTGCCATGTCCTCGGACCGGGGCGGGACCGGGGGCGGCTCCGGCGATCCGGTCAGCAGGGTGACGGGCGGTCGGCTGCGCGAGCTCACCGAGGTGAGGAGGTCGACGACGAGCCCGAGCGCACGCACCACGAAGTCGGCGGGGTCCGGCGGCGACGAGGCGGTCGGGTCGCCCGGCAGACGGTCGTCGCGGGCGAAGTGCGCGATCCACGGCGCGGCGGCGTCCCCGCATTCGGCGACCCCCACGCCCGTCGCCGGGCTGAACGCGTCGCGCCACGTGCGCACCGGGCACCAGGGATCGGTCCGGGCCCGGTCGAGCTCCTCGTAGCAGCTGCGCACGAGACGGAACGCGTTGTCGTAGTAGCCGAGCCAGACGTGCAGGCCGTGCTCCTCGATGCGCCCCGACGGACCCCGACTGCTCGCGGCCTTGCCACCGGCCCGCCAGCCGCGCTGGACGACCGTGACCTCGGGCGTGGGGCCGGGACGGTCGGGCCGGGTGAGCTCCCAGGCCGTGGTGAGCCCGGCCATGCCGGCACCCAGGACGAGCACCCGCGGCGCCCTCACCGTGCGACGATGTCCGCCGGCGGGCGCAGGAGCGGCGAGTCGGAGCCGTACGACCGCGCCGCCCGCTCGAGCCAGTCGTCGACGTCCTCGGTGCGGTGGGTGGGCCGCAGCCGGCGCGTGAGCCGTGCCGCCCGCGCGCCCCACAGGATGGCGCTCTGGCGCTGCGCCACGTCGAGGGCGGCGTCCAGGTCGGCCGCGACGGCCGGGTCGTCGGGGCCGTGGGACGTGGCGAGCAGCTCGGCCCGGCTGCGGTGCGTCTCGGCCAGGTGGATGCCGTGGCCGCCGCTGACCGCTAGCCGCAGCGCCTCGTCGAGCGTGGAGCTCGCCTCACCGTGCCGTCCGGCCTCGCGCTGGGCGTCGGCCAGGTCGACCAGGAACAGCGTCGAACCGGTACCGCCGCCGAGGGAGCGGAAGTCGCGCACCGTGCGCTCGAGCTCCTCGCAGGCCCGCTCGTGGTCGCCCGCCGTGTGGTGGGCCGCGGCCTGGTGCATGGCGCCGACCAGGACCCACTCGGCGAACCCGCGGCGCATGCCGATGTCGACCACGCGGTCCGCCTCGCTCCGCGCCGCGTCGACGTCGCCCCGCATGCGACCCACCCACGCCCGGTAGGCGCGCACGTAGGCCTCGGAGAACGGGCCGGTGGGTCCCTCGAGCGCGGCGGCGCGCGCCACCCCGGCGTCGAGGGTGGCGATGCCGGCCGCCTCGTCGCCCGTGATCACCAGGAGCGGTCCGAGCAGTGACTGCACCGCGACGAGGAGGTCGTGGACCAGGCCCCACTCGGTCGATCGGAAGCGCTCGTCGTCGTAGAGCTCGGCCGCCTGGAGGAGCGCGGTCCGGGCTTCGACGAGCCGTCCCGTCCAGAACGCCTCCGAACCGCGGATCGACTGGACGGTGGCCACGCGGCCGCCGACGCCCGAGCGGTCGAGCTGTGCGACGAGCTGCCGCGACACGACGGCGCAGCGGTCGAAGTCGCCCTCGGAGATCCAGTAGGACCACAGACCCGACAGGGCCCGGACCAGGTCGGCGCCGGTGCCGGACTCGTCGACGGAACGGCAGAGCTCGACGCAGCGGGAGAACTCGTCCACCACCTCCGGGGCGGCCCATCCGGAGATGCCCGACGCGGTGATGCCGAGCTCGGTCCGGACGCGCAGCTCGTGGGCGCTCCGGCGACCCGGCGGGACGACGTCGAGGAGCGCGAGGGCCCGGTCGAGACGGGTGCGCGCCTCGGCGAACTCGCCGCGGTCGCGAGCGCCGACCGCGGCCCGCAGGTACCAGTCGATCGCACGGTCGGCGTCGCCGCCGCAGTCGTAGTGGAAGGCGATCGACGCCGAGTCGTCGGACGAACCGCCCGCGAGCTCCTCGGCGATCGCCAGGTGCCGGGACGCTCGCTCGGTCAGGAGCTGCGAGTCGTACGCCGCATCGCGGACGAGGGCGTGGCGGAAGCGGAGGTGACGCGCGCCTGCGCTGACCGGTACCACCAGGTCCAGCTCCGCGAGGCGGGTGAGCGCCTCGGTGACCGCGTCCTCGCCGGGTGCCGTCTCCCCGGCCGCCTCCGCGAGCCGCTGCGCGACCCGGAAGAGGACGACGGCGTCGAAGTCGCGTCCGAGCGACGCGGCGACCTGTGCGTAGGCCTTCGCGCCGCCGGCGGCGTCCAGCTGCGCCTGGAGCAGGTCCTTGAGGGTTCCAGGGATCGTGGTGCCGGCCTCGCTCCCGGGTCGGCTGATCGTCCGGGCCAGCTGCTCGGCGAACAGCGGGATGCCGTCGCTGCGGGCACTCGCGGTGTCCAGCACGTCGACCGGCACCTCGTCGCCCGCTGCTGAGCGGATCAGCTCACGGATGTCCTCGGGCCCGAGCGGCTCGACGGCCAGCACCTCGGAGGAGCCCCACCTGGACAGGTGGGCGGGACGGCTGCTGATCACGACGGCGACGCCGGGGACGTGTCGCTCGGACAGCCGGACCACCCACTCGACCGTGGTCGGGTCCGCCCAGTGGCCGTCCTCGACGAGCACGAGCAC